>NZ_FZMF01000082.1 GCF_900197685.1 Helicobacter baculiformis
TGCTTGGATGTCAAAGAACACTCACAAGAATGCGAAATAACAAAGACCTCTTAATATCGCCTTCCCTCATTGTGAATTCGCATTCTATAGTTTGTCAGCTTAAAATCTACTTAAATTAAAAGTGAATAGGAATTGTAACATCATCAAAATTAAGACTTCGCACATTGCACCTTCTATATCTGTGGTTTTATGGTGTAAATTTGCCACATACAACTAAATTATCCTTGTAAATGAAACTGGGGGTTATGGCACAGTCAGTAATAGCTGTCCTAGAGAAGATAATTAACCAAATTCTCATATAATGGGTAATAATAGTGATTCCACTCTCAAAGGAAACTCCATGCACAGCTCTAGTATTTTTGAAAAACTCACCCACCAGCTTAAAGAAAGCTTGGATCAAGCCCTCTCTCTAGCCCTGCACGCCAAGAACCAAGAGATCGAACCCATCCACCTTTTTTGGGCGCTCTTGAGCAATAGCCAATCTTTACTAAGTCATGCCTTGATCAAAATGGGCGTGGAGAAAACACCCCTAGAGTTAGAGGCTAGAAGTGTGGTGGACAGCTTGCCCAAGAGTTCGAGCGTGAGCGCGCAGGGGATTAGTTTGGGCAAGAATCTTCTAGACGCGTTGCATAGTGCTTTGGGTTGGAGCGTGAAAAATGGGGATCAATTTGTGGCGGTGGATAGTTTTATTAGCGCCAATGCAGAGCTTTTTAGCCATTATTTCAAGCAATTCTTAGATGTTTCAGAACTGGTTAAGACCTTGCAGGGGTTGCGCAAGGGGGCTAAAATCACCCAAGCTAGCGATGATGCCACCCTAGAGGCTCTAGAAAAATACGGGATCAATTTGACCACCAAAGCCCTAGAAAACACCCTAGACCCGGTGATCGGGCGCGATGAAGAGATTTTGCGCATGATGCAAATCTTGATTCGCAAGACTAAGAATAACCCCATCTTATTAGGCGAGCCCGGGGTGGGTAAGACCGCCATTGTGGAGGGGTTAGCCCAGCGCATTGCCAAAAAGGAAGTGCCCTTATCCTTGCAACACAAGCAAGTGGTGATGTTGGATATGAGCATGCTCATTGCCGGGGCCAAGTATCGGGGCGAGTTTGAAGAACGCCTCACAAAGGTGGTAGAAGAGGTTAAAAAAGCGGGCAATGTGATCTTATTCATTGACGAAATCCACACCATCGTGGGCGCGGGCGCGTCTGAGGGGAGCATGGATGCGGCTAATATTTTAAAGCCTGCCTTAGCGCGCGGGGAATTGCACACCATCGGGGCGACCACGCTTAAAGAGTATCGTAAATACTTTGAAAAGGACAGCGCGCTCACGCGCCGTTTTCAGCCCATCGCCCTAGAGGAGCCCAGCGTGAATGAAACCTTGCAAATTCTAAGAGGACTCAAAGAGAGTTTAGAAGCCCACCACAATGTGAGCATTACTGATAGCGCGCTAGTGGCTAGCGCCAAGCTTTCACACCGCTACATCACTAACCGCTTTTTGCCCGATAAAGCCATTGACTTGATTGACGAAGCCGCTGCCGAGTTGAAAATGCAAATCGAATCAGAACCTTACGCGCTCTCCCACACCAAAAGGCTAGTGCAACAACTAGAGGTAGAAAAACAAGCCCTCTTGATGGAGGAGAACCCCAGCAACAAGCAACGCCTAGAGGAGGTGCAAAAAGAACTTAGCAACGCGCTAGAAGAGAAGCAACGCCTAGAGGCGCAATTTGAAAACGAAAGGCGGGTATTCAAAGACATCGCGCAGGCTAAGAACAATATTGAGAGCTTGAAGCGCGAATCCGAGCTTGCCAAACGCCAATCGGAGTTTGAAAGGGCGGCTAAGATCGACCATGGCGAGATCCCTAGATTGGAGCAGGCGGTGCGCGATTTAGAAGCGCAATGGGCGCGCATGCAAGAGCATGGGAGCTTGTTACAGCACGCTGTGAGTAAGGATAGCATCGCGCGCATTGTGAGCAAGTGGACCCAAATCCCGGTACAAAAGATGTTGCAAGAGGAAAAGGATCGCATTTTACATATTGAGCAGGAGCTAACTAAGAGCGTGATCGGGCAACCCCAAGCCATTAGCGCGATTGCTAAAGCCATTAAGCGCAATAAGGCGGGTTTGAGCGATCCTAATAAACCCATTGGGAGCTTTTTATTCTTAGGACCTAGTGGGGTGGGCAAGACCCAAAGCGCTAAGACCCTAGCCCAATTTCTCTTTGATAGCCAAAAGAATTTGATCAGATTGGACATGAGCGAATACATGGAAAAGCACGCGGTGAGTCGTTTGGTGGGCGCGCCTCCCGGGTATGTGGGCTATGAAGAGGGGGGGCAACTCACTGAGGCGGTGAGGCGTAGCCCCTATAGCGTGGTGCTTTTTGATGAGATTGAAAAGGCGCACCCGGAGGTGTTTAACATGCTCTTGCAAGTGTTAGACGATGGGCGACTCACGGATAATAAGGGCGTGGTGGTGGATTTTAAAAACACCATCATTATTTTGACCAGCAATATTGCTAGCGACAAGATCATAGAGCTAGAGAATGTACATGCCAAGCACAAGGCTGAACAAGAAGTGTTAAAAGCCTATGATATTCAAAACGATCAGATCATGGAGTTGAGCGAGGAATACGACAAGCAAAAGATGGTACAAGAAGCTCTCAAAGCCTATTTCAAACCCGAGTTTTTAAACCGCCTAGATGAGATTGTGATCTTCAACCCTTTGCACATGGAAAGCATTGTGCAAATTGTGGATTTGATGTTTGCCCAAATCCAAGAAAAGCTAGGCGAGCGGGGCGTACAAATCGCTTTGAGCGATCGCGCTAAAGAGTACATCGCTAAGAGCGGTTTTGATCCCATCTATGGCGCACGCCCTTTAAAACGGGCGTTGTATGAGGAAGTAGAGGATCGCCTCGCCACGCTGCTTTTAAAGACGGATAGCACGGATTTGAGCGACAAGAGTTTCTTATTTGATGTGGAACATGATAATATTATGATCAAGGAAATTTGATGGACAATTATTATCACAGGCAAAACTCCCACCCAAAACACCCGCCCACTTATTAACACAGGCCGCACCCAACATACCACCCGCAACACACCAAAAAAACGCAAGGGAGGGAACATGGGCAGCAGTTTTTAGTAGTAAACTAGAAAGAATATCAGGGGCAGCTGCGTGTGATATGAGGGCTAGGATGGTGGTTATATGGTGATATATGACTACAATATTAAGA
>NZ_FZMF01000081.1 GCF_900197685.1 Helicobacter baculiformis
GGTCTTGGTGTGGGGGGGTTTGTACTTCTTTAAGGGGGGGCAGAAAAAAGGGGAGCAGAAAATAGAAGCAGATTCGTCTCTGTCTGTATATGACACCTCTGCTTAAACGCCCCTAAACACAGGCTGATGACGATCGTATAGATTAAAAATAGCGTTCTTCTTTTCTTGAGCGCGCGCCTGTGGGGGCATAGGTGGGGTCTAGGTCTTGTAAAGACTCTTGCCACGCCTTATAAGAGGGGCTATGAGGATCATTTCTAAACCAAAACGCCCACCAAGAGCACAGAATCAGAAAGAAGCATAGAAAGCTTAAAAACACTTTGAGCGCGTGCATGGGGGCTTTCTATGCCCTTGAAATGGCGTTGATGATGTCTTGAGGGCACTTAGGCATGGAGGCGTTGATCAGGACGCTTTGGAGGGTCATATCTGTAGCGATGAGGCGGTGCGCCCAATTTACAAACTTTGTATAATGCCCCTTGAAGTGCGGATTGTGGGCGCGCTCTAGCTCGAGATAGTACCTATAATACGCCATGTAGGAGTGGCGCCCCCCGCTAGAGCCCAAACCTAGAATGGCTTCTCTGATCAGGGCTTGATTAAACTTGCGCTTACTTTCGTGTTGCCCAGGATACTTACCCCGTTTTGTCTCTAAGCCCTCCATGCCATGCTCTTGGAAGCGCTGCGCCCAGATCGTGAACTTCTTGGCGATCTTGTAGATTTGGGCTTGAGTCTTCTCAAATTCCCCATGGGCTTCTCAAGATGCGCACGATTAGAGAGATGGGGAAATGCATGGCATTAGCCTGCACAAAACACACCATGCGGTATTTCTCTTGTGCGGTGTGCGTGCGTTTGGTGATGTCAAAATCGCCCATGTTCTTCAAGATGTAGGCTTTGACGGCGCGCTCTTCTGCTTGGTTGTTCTTGCCGCGCTTGAAGGTGGCGAGCGTAACGCGGGGTGGCTGTTGGAGAGTGGGATCAGAAGGTAGGGGCGCGGACACGCACGCAGAAGCGGGCATGTGCGCGTCGATGTATGCCTGCGGATCAAAAGGCTTTTCTTCTTGCATCGCCGTCCCTACAGAGGTTTTATGATATTCTAAGTGCTCAAAGCTTAAACATGGCTTTACGCGCGCTAAACCCCGAGAGGATGGACAAGGCTTACAAGAAGTTTTTCAACAAGCAGGGCAGACCGCCCCGCTTTAAAACTCCTCGGCAGAAATCCCGCTCGTCTTTAGCGGGTGGGTACTTCACAATAATGGCTTTTGTGGGTTTTCTTGGGATAGAGATATAAACGCGAGCATTAATATTTATAGAGGGCGGGCTCACTCTTGGAGGAGAGGCTGTAAGACCACCTAGCGGGCAAGCCTTGATGATCCCGCAATCCTATGTGGAGTATGACTCTCACGCAATAGAAATTTAGCACTTGTAGGCAACATTGAAAGTAGCCTTAATGATTAGGTAGGGGATAAGACTAAGAGGGCAGGGCTCATGCCCATAATTAGGACATGGACTTGAAAATTCAGGGTGTCCCTCACTATAAATTATCTTGACTCTTTTTATGGTTTTGATCCTTCGGGTTTATCGGCATCAACATGTATTTTTCTACAAATTTTTTCTTCAGAATTATAAATATCTATCGTAGGGAGATGCTGGCTTTGATTACTTGATGCACTACGATACTGGATGCGTGTCATTTGATCGTCTAAGTATCGGTACATCAGCATTCCCTCTCCTTTGCGATTGGATTCAGTGTCCTTTTGATTTTTATCGGTGTTTCTAGTTAGCTCTTCCCATAACTTACCCAACTCTTTTTTTATCGACAAGATAGATATCCTCGCTATCACTTTATTCTAATTTGTCTACTTTAGCACGCACTTCTTGAAGTGTCAAGCTCCTTGTGCTCTCTCCACTAACCTCCTCTTTATAAAGAGACGATTCCTTTAATCTCTCTTGAGTAGAGAGCTGGAATTTAGAGGTGAGGGATTGACCAGAGTGATTAAAGGCGCATCATTTATCATAGCCTATGGAGGCAAGATAATTTCTATATAGTCTTCGCTCCCGTTTTCAGTTTCTATATCTAATGGCATTGGGTGGGAGGTCTTGGTGTTTCTCTTGGGTTGCCTCTCCCTCCACACTCTCCACAACTGCCCCTCCTTTAAACCATCTATTCTCCCTAACGGGCACTTTAAAATCGGTGTGGTAAGCGCCTCTGATTAAATCTCCCACTAAGACATGTAATTTTGAGAAGAAGTGTTATGCGCCTCTGCATTGCTCTTAAAGGGAGTGAAAGAAAGAAAAATCGTTTAGGGATTTGGGGGATAATGCTCTTATTTTTGACTAAAATTCCCAACGCCCGATCCAAGTCTTGTCAGCCAACAAGGATACTAAACTTATAGGTTTTTCTAAACGAGTCTAATTCAATTTGGGTCAACCCCTCATCATCCACATTAATTTTAGAGAAGTCCTCAAGGCTCAATGAGCCTTTATAGAGGGTTGTATTATCCTAAGTATGAAAGCTTTTTGCGTGATGGTAAAACTCTAAGAGTGGTCATATTCTTAGTTTTAAAACCCAAGAGAAATCTTAATTTTTATACACTTGATTCCCACAATACACCCTTTTTCTATGGATGTCAAACTTAGAACTCAACACATCCTTACTTTCTAAATTATCCTTTGTGTGAATCCCCACTAAGGGTAAGAGAGTGTGGATAAGATCATCGCTCATAAAGGGTTTATGCACAGCTTGGGCGAGTTGTTTGAGCTTCTCAGGATGTTTTTGTTTGAAGAGATTGCTAACATAGATCACAAAGGGGATTTCTACTCCAAAGGCAGAGCATTTATGCCCATAAGTGGACGCACTCTCAAAAATATCTTGTGCATGATCGGAGAGGTAGATAATGATGGCATCTTTATCTTCAAAAAGTTTAAAAATCTCGCTCAAAATATGATCGGTGTAATACAGAGAATTGACATAATCTGCCACAATCTGCTTGTCTTTCTCATCTTGGACATGCAAACCTTGATAGGGGATGTCTGCAGGGGTGAACTTGGCAAAGGCTTTAGGGAAGCGTTCTACATAGAGCACATGGCTACCGATGAGATG
>NZ_FZMF01000080.1 GCF_900197685.1 Helicobacter baculiformis
TTTATAGGTTTGTAGGAACGCTTTAGGCGCGTGAGTTAGGGGGAACATCAAGGGTAGGTTTTGGGGGTATCAAGTCCCCCTACAAGGGCGATCAGATTAACCCCCGCACGCACTTAGATTACATGAGTGGTAGGGATTTGGTAAATCTCTACATCTCTCCTAGTGCTCATCTATCCCACCCCTAAACCCCCATGAATAGGGCTTACACAGGGACAGGACGCATAAGACAATAGACTGCATAAAGGGGGCTTGCGTCCCAAAGTGTTAAATCTGTCTACACTCGAGCGAACATACCAAAAAGCTAAAGAACATTTAAGCTAGGTGCATTTGTAGCGTATTTAGTTCAATATGTCAACACCGCGCCCTAACTTCTCTCTTAAAGGGTAGGTTATGTGTGAGTGGCTACAATCCCCGCCCTAGCGTGCGCTTAGGGCGTGTGTTTGCGTGTGTGCGCCCCCCTAGCTCATCTTCTCCACACGGGGCAAACTCCCCACATGTCCCCCGCGCGTTAAAATCTCTTGATAGGGGAACTCTATCCCACACCCCCCCCTTAGATTTTTTATTTAAAAGGCTTTAACCCTTTTAATTTGAGACGCGTTAATTTAAACTAGCGCTTCAATTCAGCACAAAGGCAAGATATGGATTTTGAGATACTCCTACAACGGGATCACACCTCTAAGATGGTTTGTAAACATGGCAAGATGGAGCGGGGCACGATAGGGTATTTAAGTATCTATGATGTGAACGGGGATGTGATCTATAATTGTTACACCATGGAGAATTCAGGAATGCCTACCTCTGAGTGCGGGCAAGATAAGCCCATTCTAGCGCGCACCTACTCCTTGCATTGGGCAGATAGCTCTGTCTGTGTCCCCTATGCCTATAGACAGAAAGGCAAGAATGGACGCAACCGCGCCATTTAGCTACACGATCCCAAAGACCCCCATTTTGCTAAACGCCGTATCATGATCCACATTGGGAATGACGCGATCGACAGCTTAGGCTGTATCTTGTTGGGCAAAGGTTATAACAGAGATAAGGGGGTGATCACCCAAAGCGCCATCGCTACAGAACGCTTTTATAATCTGTGTGAGCTACACGGGATCGAGCGCTTCAGCCTCGTTATTAAGGACAAGCTGCATGACCATTAACCCACTTAAAGCCAAAGCCAAATTTTGGGTAGGGCTCATCATCGCGCTCAGTCTTGTTCTCTCCGTCGCCCAGAATGTCCATTACTTCTTAAAATACAATGCCAGCTTAGAAGCGTTGTTATTAGTCTGTGCGCGCCCCATCAACATAACCCCCAATCTCCCCGTGCAAAAAGATTTAAACAACGCCCTCACCAAAGAAGAAGAGGGTAAAAGCTTGAGCAGTATTGTAGAGACCTTTTTATTTGATTTGATCAAGAAGGCACGCAGGTATGGGATCTCAGAAGAACAAGTGGTACAAGAACTCCGCCAAAAGCTCCAATAATGGATATTGCACAATTGGGGGAACTGCTCCAACTCCTGCCCATTTGGTTAATTGGGCTTTTAGCAGGTGCGCTCAATTATTTTACTAACGAGAAGCAAAGCCTCAAACAGGCGATCGGGATTGTGCTAACTAGTTCTTTTGTGTGTTCTTGCGTCTTTGCCATCTTGAGCGCGACAGATTTACCCTACCTGGCGCGGGTGGGCATGAGCGCGAGCGTGGGCTACTTTGGGATCGAGCGCGCTCTAGACATCCTTAAAAATCTGATCAATATTAAGAAGTAGAATGCCCCCCCTTAATCCTTTGATCCTCTTGACATGTCTAGGGTGGAGTGGGCTACTAGGCGCAGGGGTGTACATTCAGCATCTTCTCAAGGCAAATGCGCAACTCCAAGAGCGCTTAGCGCAAACACAAAGCCATCTACAAACCCAAAACGCCCACATTAAAGCCCTTGAGCGCGACACAAAAGCCCATCAAGCCCAAACCCCCACCCACACTAAGATTATCAAGGAGCGTTACAAAGACCCCCAAGAGGGGCGCGCCCTTAAGACTTGTCAAGAGCAATTAGAGCGTGTCGAGCAGTTGCTAGAGATCTTCAAGAAGGGCTATTAACTTATTTATCCTAAAAATTGATAGGACAATTCACGATAAGGATTGCTATGCTTTTAAATGCCGTCATAGAACAGGATCAATTTGGGTACTTTGCCTATGTCCCCTCTTTGCAGGGGTGCGTGTCGCAAGGCAAGAGTTACGAAGAAGCCTTGAAGAACATTAAAGAAGCCATTGAACTTTACTTAGAGAGTTTGGAAGCGGATGAGTTAGCTTTTATTATTAATAAAAATGCCGTTATAGCCCCTATTGAAGTCGCTTTAGATGTCTGAATTGCCTAGACTGACAGCCAAAGAAGCCGAGAGACTATTATTACAAAATGGCTTCATCCTCTCTAGACAAAAAGGTAGCCATAGAATTTATCTAAAGGGCAAGATTAGACAGGTTTTACCTTACCATTCTGGGGAAGTTTTACACCCTAAGATAGTTAAAGAAGTCATGAACAACATTCTTAAATGAAGTCTAGGGGCGCTACTTTTGCCCCTCATTAGCCAACTTTAACAACTCATCCGTGGTCATCTTGCTATAGTCATTCTCTAAAGTCTCTTGAGCTAATAAGACTTCCTTACCATACAAACTAATCTTGAGATCGCTAAACATCTTTGCCACCTTCTCAGCAGCGGCAATAATCACAGGGTTACCCTTAGCGTTGTCTAAATTGTTGCGCACCATCTTAAGCAATTCATCTTTAGCGATGATGGCGGCTAACAAAATATTTTTATTGATAAAGTGCAAGTTCATCGCCTTTAAAAGCAGTTCATCGCTAGAAGTCTCTAGAATGCATTCCATCACGATCGGATCGACTTCAATATGCTTGAGATTTTCCCGCACCACATCCTTAATCTCTTCCTTCTTGCTTCCCAAGAAGCTATGGACTTTGTGGGTTGTGAGTTGGTGGTTAATCACTTCTACCTCAAGGTCCTTAATGGCGATCTTGGGCTTCCACTTCTCCGCCTTGCGCCACCCTGCTAAAGTGCGATAAGGGATATTAGAGCGCTCGGCAAGTTCTTTTAAATTGATCTCATGGGATTCATAATAAGCGCGCAATTCCGCGCGCACTTCAGCGGTGTAATAGCGTGCCATGTCTCTCCTTTTAAGTGGGCTCAAAGGGCAAAGGATACGCGCCCTCAAAGGTACTCACACTGACATAAAAAGGCTTAGACCCCCCCACACTCTGCAAGACCAGCCGATCGGCAGGCTTCAAACTCAAGATAAAGCTTACAGACTCAGGGGGGAGGATGGGCTGATCATCGCGCGGGTACTTGGGATCGTCCCAAATCCAAACATCCTTATAAACATGATAATAGCTATTAGGGGAGGGGTATATGGTATGGCTAATCTTTTGGTCCCAATGCCCCTTCTGGTGTAAAGTGGATTTGGTGCGCCCCTTGCCCCCCCGCACTCTGAAGAGTTCCACATTATTTAAGAGCACTTGTACACTATTCCCATCTTCCCCGGTATGCCAATAGCTATCTTGTCCGTGCACATCGCTATAACCTTGCGCGTCGCTCCCAAAACCCCCCGTGATAGTGATAAAGAAGTCCACCCCATGATTTTTTCGATTGGTCCACGCCCAGTTATGCGATTCCCCATTAAATATTTGACTCATCAAAACCCCTTATCCAACGCCTTAAAAGTCTTTAAATCGATCACCCCCCCGCGCTCATTGATATAGTTCACAAGCGCCTTATGCTTGTAGTATGTCTTAAGGATATCTTGGGGCACTTCCCCCCCTAAAGCGCGTAACTCGTTCATCTGATGGAGCAGGTAGTTTAGATTAATATCTTGGGTCTGTGCCATCCTAGAAGTGTTCTCTTGGGCAGAGCGCACTTTAAACTGCACCATCTCCTTAGCGTCCTTTTGTTGTTCCAAATTGGTACGCCCATAGCCCAACGCGCGCGCCACGGCATAGGCGTAATTATGTAGGGCGTTGTCGGTTTGGGCAAGCTCGGGATCAATCCCAAAAAGCCCCCCGCTCATCTGATTTAACTTGCGCTTAAGCCCATTCCAAAACCCGCTATTATTTTGCGCCTTCTGAATAATGTTCTTGCCCAAGTCTAGCGACTTAGCGATGTCGTAGAGCTCTGCAACGGCTTTTGTGCGGTTGGTGATCTTAGCGCGCACTTCAAGCCCCCCGTTTAGCTGATCCTTCAAATCCACGCCCAAATAATTTTTAGCCAAGTACACATCAAACATCGAGAGATTTTTAGAGGCGATCTTAGCGTCCAACTCCGCAATGCCCGTTGTGGGGGTGGGGGCATTAGGGGGGTTAGAGGCTTTGGAGGGG
>NZ_FZMF01000074.1 GCF_900197685.1 Helicobacter baculiformis
GGGGGGGGGGGGGGGGGTAAGCCTAGAAAATTTTAAATGGCAAGCATTTAGTTTTAGTGAAGTGTTTGTTTATGAAAGGGGGAGGCGGTATAAAAAAGAGGATCACACAAAGGGGGAAATCGCTTATATCTCTTCAAGTGCCATGAATAATGGCGTGGATGGCTATGTCGCCCCGCCTCCTTATATGAAAATCTATGCCAACAAAATCACTTTAGCCAATAATGGAAGTGTGGGGAGTTGCTTTTACCACCCCTACCCCTTTGTGGCCTGCGATGATTGCATGGTAGTATGGCTCAAAGAAAAAGAACTTAACCGCCATTTAGCCCTTTTTTGCACCACGATTTTAAGGCATGGGGTGCAACACCAATACGGCTTTGGTAGAAAAATTAACAAAGAGAGGCTTTTAGAGGAAAAATTTAGCCTGCCCGTCCATGCACATAACCAAATCGCCTACGACTTAATGGAACACTTTATACGGGCTTTAGAGAAACACCAAATTGAGAAAGTCAAAGCGCTGTGGGAGGAGAAATTAGGGGCGTATGCAAGCGTGGTGAGTAAGGCGCGCTAGATACCACCCATCCCCTAATGCCCCTCATCGTGGTAAAACCACCCCTTTTGACTCAAGGGTTTTAATAAGCTTTGGCATAACTTGCTAGAAGAGCCCAAGCCCTTAATTTGCTTGTTCTTATCTAAATACAAACAGGGCACGCCTTGCAAGCTCACCATGATATAATTTTGCAAATACTCCTTCAAGGTAGCCACATCGTATCTTTCACTCTTAAAAATTTGGACGCACTGGCTTTGGGTGCTCACGCGCAAATACTCTGGGCGCAAACACGCCCCAGGGTATCTGGAGAAGAAAGTCAAGCTATTGTACAAAACAGAGGTGTTGTAGAGATCGTCATTGCGATCGATGTCCAAAATCCCCTGATTTTCTAAAAACTGGGCGACTCGCCTTAAGGCAAAGAAATTTACCGGGCGTAGGGGCTTTTGTTGGTCCATCATGGTAGCAATACCCTCTTTAGAGAGATCAAGGGCTTGATTGTCATTTGTAGAGCCTAAAAAATGCATATCCAAATTTTTATCCAAAGAAAAGATAAAAATACGATCTCCCTGCTTAGAGTCGTTTTGTTGGGGGGGCGCGGTGCGGGCTATTTTGAGCGCGTTGAGCAGATTGTAGCCTAGATGGGGGTTAGGCTTGCCCATGATGAAGTCGTAAATCAAGGAGATCAAATCAAAGTCTTGGTAAATGGTGTAGGCGATGCGCCCATCATAGATATTTCCCGACACTGAGCGATCGTTGGCAACACCTTGCATTCTTTTGTCCAAATCCTTACAACCCTCAGCGCATTGAAATTCTTGAATGCGCGCTAGGGTATGCACATACCACACCACATCTAGCCCCTGCGTGCGCGCACGCATGAGGGGTTGGTAGATAAAATTGAGCGCGCGCATAAAAGTTTGGGCGATTTGCTTTGTGGGGGTGGGGGGGCTTTTTGGGCAATTATCCTTAGAACCCCCCTCTAAGAGGGCAAAGAGGAGCGACATCGCCTGTTGTTGGATACGCTTTAATAACGCCTTTTCTTTGTCATTGTTGGGTTTAAAATTAGCCAGTAAGGGCAGAGATTCTAGCGCGCTTTGGGCTTGTTGTTCTAGCTGAGGCAACACGCCTTGTAAAAAGTACGCGCGATCGCGCTTGCAGATGGAGTCTTCTTGGTACGCCTTTTGTAAAGCCTCTTCTAGGCGCGTGCGCATCGTCTCTAGGGATTGTAAAAATAGAGGGGGTAGAATGATGGCTTTGGGGGGGGAGTAGAGCGCCCATGCTTGCAGGGCTTTACAGAGAGGGGTTTTAGGGTTAAAGCCGCGTAATTGATCCTTAGTGTGCAGATACAAACAGGGGCTATTGCCAACGCTTAAGAGTCTAAAATTTGTGAGATAATCGCGATACGCCGAGGGGCTAAAACTTTGGGTGTTGAAGATGTGTTGGCAATTTTGCACGCTGGCTGGGCTTAAATATTGGGGAGCAAAGCAGGGGGTGAGGTTGGTGCGCAACCACCATGCAGAGAGGTTTTCAGGGTGTTTGAGAGTATCTATATCATAGTCTTTACTATAAAAAAACGCCTCTACGCGCGCCCTATAGTGCAGATCCCATAGTTTGAGGGCTTGCTGTTGGTTAGCAGAAAGATTCTTCAGCCATCTAGCTTTGGCATCATACCAACGCATGCGCCAATCACGCATGTCAAAAGGGGGATAAAACTTATCTTTATCTTGAATGAGATCCCATGCCAATTGCGCGCTTTTAAAATCTTCTAACCATGGGCTAGGGGGGATGTCAGCGGGCAAGGCGCAAGCGTCTTTAGTTTCACAAACACGGGTGGGGTTGTAATAGGTTTTGAGATCGCCCAAATACGCGTTAGGATTAAGCCATTGTTGGTGCGCTTGGATGAGGGGGGTGTAGATAAAATCTAGTAGGCGCATGTATTTTTGAGCCAACAAGGGGGCGGGGGTGCTGGCAAGAAAGAGCAGGGGTTCCATATAGACACCTGATGGATTGAATTGGGCGATCGAGCCTTGCAAGAGGGCTAAAAGGTGCAGGCTCTCATAATCTAGTAAGTAAGCCCACTTAGAATCTTGCAAAGAGGCTAGGGGGGTGGCTTGTAAAATGGCGCGGATGTGTTGTTGCAAAGTCAAAAACCACTTGGAGGGGGGATGGGGGTTGTCATCTTTATCCACGGGAGAATTCCACGCGTTTTTGAGAAAATCTTGGGAGTTTTGAAAAGCTGCCATCAAATCTTTAGGCAGAGGCGCGCCCACTTGCGGGGGGTGGGCTTGCAACGCACGGCAAAGGGGGTTTTTAGAGCGAAAGGTTTGGATCGTGTTTTGGGGGGTGAGATAGAGGCAGGGCTGATCATTAAAGGCGATGAGACGAAAAGCGCGCAAATACTCTTGCAAATGCGCATTAGGGCGCGCCAAGACATCGCGGCATGCCCCCTTCATCTCTTTAGAGAGAGTCGTGTTGAAACAAAGATGGGGGAAATTTTTAAGGGTTTGCTCTAGGGGCTTAGCTTGATTGGCTATCTCATCCAAACCATCTGCGCGCACATAAAGTGCAGCCATATAGTATTGACTCAACGCCTGAAAAAATTCTACATCCAAGCCCAAAGGCTTGAACATTTCATCATAGTAAGCCTGACCGGTATAGTGTCCTAAATCAATGCTATAAAGACTTAGCCCGGGGATGGGTCTTGCGCTTGAATACAGAGTCTTTAGTTGGGCAAAGATCGTAGGGTTTGCAGAGGCGAGATTGCGATCTTTTAAAAAGTCCTCCGCCTCAAATCCTTTAGGTTTAGGGATGCTAGTCTGTTGAAAGTGCAGGTAAGCGTTCACATCGAGCCCTTGTTGCGCGCTTTGGATCAAGAGCGCATAGACTAGCTTTAAACTGGTAGAAAAATTTTCTAACAAGGCTTCTTTATTGAGGGGCTCGGGATCAAAGACTTCGGGGGGATCAAAGTCCTCATCGTCATCATACACACTTGAATGGACATTGCTATAACAATCCACATCTTGAATCTTATAGCGCACCAAAAGAAAGGCATGCAGAATTTCAAAGCTTCTAATGCGTGTGGCTAGGGCTTTAGGCAAACTGGCTTGAATCTGCTTGATCGTGGGGAGCGCATCTACCATCTGTGTGGCTAACTTGATCCAAGTCTTGGCATGGTCGCTAATCACATTGGCATCATAATAAGCGGTGTCTACACCATGGTCGCATATCGCCTCCTTGGAGGCTTTTTTAACAGCCTTGAGGATGGAGTCATAAAGGCTTTGGCTGGCTTGGTAAAAAGCCTCTTTTTCTAGGGGGAAGGACGCGCTTTTGGGGGGTACATGGTAGAGACGCGCGATAAACCAAAAACTGAGCAAAGCGATCCCCAAAAAGCTAGGGATCACAAACCAGGGCCATATCACATGCTTTTTCATCGCTTGAAAAATGTCCTTTTTAAAACATGGTTTGGGGGAGAGAAATTAGGAGGTCGTATCTGCAGGGCTTGACAGAGAGGGTTTTTAGAGTTAAAGCCGCGTAATTGCTCTTTGCCGTGCAGATACAAGCAGGGGCTATTATTCACGCTTAAGAGTCTCATGCTTTTTAAATAAGCGCGGATTTTAGAGGGGTCAAAGCGTTGTTTTTCTAGGATTAGTTGGCAGTTTTGCACGCTCTGCTGGTTTAAATATTTGGGGGTAAAGCAGGGGGTGGGGTTGGCGCGCAAACGATCTAGTGAAATTTTTTCTGGGTGTAATAGCGTGTCTATATAAAAGTCTTTGTTGGTGAAAAATGCCTCAATGCGTCTTTTATAGTGCAAATCCCATAGCGGGGCCTCTTTAGGAGTCCACCATTTGGCTAAATCCTTATTGATTAAATTTGTTTGTTTGCGACCCCAAACATTCATTGTCCACATTACAGAGGGAACATCATAGGGAAGATTGCTAAAATTAGGGGTATCCTCATACCTATCCACAAGCCAACTGCCTAATTTGGCGCTTCTAAAATCCTCAAGCCAAGGACTCCAAGGGGTGTTGTCAGGGCGTGTGCAGGGTTCTTCTTGTGTGCAGGGGTAGGTAGCATTACGAGCGGATTTTTTGAGCTCTTGTAAATACACGCTAGGACTCAAGCCTTGTTTAGTGGCTTCTATTAGAGGGGTGTAGAAAAAATGGATCAGGTGGAGGTATTGATACGCCAACAGGGGGGCGGGGCTAACAACGCGGTATTGATCCACAACAGAATCAAAGATCACAGAACCTTGCAGTAGGGCTAGAAGATGGAGTCGTTCGTAATCTAGCACATGATGCCATTTAGCCCCCCGCAGAGAGGCTAGGGGGGTGGTTTGCAAAATGGCTTGCAGGCGTTTTTTAAAAGGTTTGAGGTCATGGGGGGGGGTGTCTAGCATGTAGATTAAGGAATCTTGCGCCTCCTGAAAAGCCTTAAATATATTGGAGGGCACGACCATACCCATTTGGGGAGGGTTTACCTGTAGGGTTTGACAAAGGGGGTCTTTGGAGAGGAAAGTTTGGATCGTGTTTTGGGGGGTGAGATAGAGGCAGGGCTCATCGCCAAAGGCGATGAGGTGGCTTATTCGGAAGTAATAATAGAAAAGCGCACTGGGATTCTTTAAGAAAGCTTGACACGCTAGGATGTTTTCTTTAGAGGTATTGAGGCAGTCATAGATATTTAGACGATCAAGAGGAATAGGGGGCTTAGAGGTGCTTAGGGCGCGCACACCGTTTAACCAAGTTTCAAAGCGGTAAGCGTAATAAGCTCTCCAACGCTGCATATCTTGCAGGCTCAAGCCTAGAATTTTTTGGACCTGTTTATAGTAAGCCCCTTCTTCTTGCCCGTCAATCCCATAATCGAATCTATTGAAGAGGAAATTATCTAGACCTGCTCTTAGGGTTTTAAGGCGCAAGATAGTCGGCGAGGAGTCTTTGGCTAACATGTCCTTTAAAGTTTTGAGCTTGGTGTCATAGTCCTCTGAGGAGAAGTGCAGTTGCGCTAGCAGGGCGCTTTGGTAATCGTATGTGCTGAACACAAAGCCAGTTCCCCAATTTGAAGTGCGCAAAAAAGATTCTAAGGGCAAACCCTGTTTGGAGGCATTGAGTAGTAAGGGGTAAAAAAACTCTAGGTTTTGTTGCAAGACTTCTAAGAGTTTTTGGGCTTCAAGGGGCTTTGGAGGGGGCGCTCCGTGTTCTAGCGCCGCACAATTTACCGCCATAATCTTAGCGCGCACCATCGCCAAGGCGTGCAAAGCCTCAAAGCTCCTGATTTGGTTGTAAAGGGGGAGGCTTTTTAAGCGCGCCATAAAAGGCACATGGTCTATCATTTGGGTAGCTAGGTTAATCCATGTTTTAAAGTGCTGTACTACTGCCTTTGAAGCCATCAAAGATCGATTCGTTTTGCTTGGATCGCACTCCGCTTTAAGGGCAACTTGTATAGTGTTCTCTTGGGCATTTACAAGCGAGTCATAGAGGTCCTTAGCCGCCTTGAAAAAGGCTTGTTCTTGGGGGGTAGCGGGGGTTGTAGGCGTGTGTTGCGCGCCCAAGCCAAAACTAAAGACAAAGAGCCATAAGAAAATGAAGATAGCCCAAGAGTGCTTTTTCATCGGTGTTGATACCACTTGTATACTTGCTCAATGCCCCTTCTTAAGGGGATACTTGCGCGCCAACCCAAATTAGCGATCTTGCTCACATCGCTACATTTTAATAAAGTCCCATCGGGCTTAGAGGGGTCAAAGACTAAATCCCCCTTAAAGCCCACAATCTCTTTAATCAAGTTGGCTAAATCTTTAATGCTAATATCCTCCCCCGTGCCAATATTGGTATGGTTGAGTGTAGCGCTAGCTTGTTGGTGTTGCAAGAGAAATACACACCCCCGGGCTAAATCGCGCACATGCAAAAACTCGCGTCTAGGCGCGCCGCTGCCCCAAATGCGCACCCCCTGCGCGCTCACTCCGTGTTGTTCTAAGAGATTTAAGGCTTTTTGTTGGCTAGACATCTGCAAATCTTGCAACACCAAATCTAGGCGATCGTTCTCTAACAAGCGGGCTAAGTGCATTTTTCTTAAGAGTGCGGGCAGGACATGCGAATCGTGTAGGTCAAAATTATCGTGTTCGCCATATAAATTGGTGGGCATCGCGCTGATAAAGTTCGTGCCATATTGGGCGTTGTAGGCTTCGCACATCTTTAAGCCCGCGATCTTGGCAATGGCATAAGGTTCGTTAGTGGGCTCTAGGGGGCTAGTTAAAAGGGCTTGCTCTTTAATGGGCTGGGGGCACTCTTTGGGGTAAATGCAGGTTGAGCCTAAAAAGAGGAGCTTTTTAACCCCATACTTGTAAGCGCAGTGAATGGTGTTAGTTTGGATGGCGAGGTTTTGATAAATAAACTCCGCGCGGTAGGTGTGATTGGCTAAAATCCCCCCCACTTTAGCTGCGCACAAAATGACGATGTCGGGGCGTTCTATCTCAAAAAATTGCTCCACCGCGCTCTGTTGTGTTAAATCTAGCTCAGAGTGGGTTTTTAAAATCAAGTGATCAAAACCTTGTTCTTGCAAACACGCCACCATCGCGCGCCCCACCAAACCCCTATGCCCAGCTACAAAAATTCTATCACTCCCTTGCATGCGCTCTCCCTAATCTCAAGCGATTATGATAGCAGGGCGGGGTTAGCATGTCAAGCCATTTATGGGTTTAAAAAGACATAGTATAATCCTTGTATTCTAGTTTAAGGTGGAGATATTGCAAAAGGTATTTGGTAGTTTATTATTGGCATTGAGCATGGCACATGGGGTCAATTTTACCCTCAATCAGTCGTTGCCAAATGTGGTGGTGCAGGATAAGGGCGAGTTAATCTTGAATGGGGATTCGATCCAATACAAAGTGTGGGCGAGCAAGAATTTGCCCGGTAAAGTGCGTATCTTACAGCACATCGCCGGGCGTAAGAGTGTGAAGGCAAAAAACCAACCCCTGATGGATAAAATTGTCGCTGAGCATTTTGATGAGAATAAATACCAAACAACTAATATCATCAATGTGGACGATGCCATTATGGGCACGGGGCTTTTTGTGCGCGGAGAAACCAAAAAGGCTAAAAGACAACACCCTAATAGCCAAGTGGTGATGGATAATGAGGGGGTGGTGCAAAAGGCATGGGATTTAAAAAAGCAAGAAAGCTTAGTCGTGGTGCTAGACAAGGCGGGCAAGGTGCGCTTTATGCATGAGGGCAAGTTGAGCGATGCCCAAATGCAAGAGATCATTGACTTGGCTAAGAAGTTACAACAAGAATAAGGCACGCCAAGCAAACCCCTTAAAGCGGTGTTTAACGCGCATTCAACGCGCGTTCAACCCCCCTTCAACATGGTTTAAAGGGGTGTTTTTAAGCGCGCTATGTACTCTTAGGTGAAATTCTTTAAAGTGAAGCGTTCTGCTTGGGACTTTACCCGGCGCGCGCAAACGGCGCGAGTATTCTACTTGCACCGGCTCGTCTGCGCTTGCTAGCTCAGTAGCGCAAAAACCCGTACTCCCACACTTTGGGGGTGATTTGCCCGGCTAGGGTGTCTAGGTTTTCTTGCAAGGTAGCATAGAGAGTTTTATAAAAAGTATCTTGGGCTTTGCTTGGGGGGTTGAGCTTGTTTTTGCTATCACGCCCTGCAAAAAACTCCTTAATATCGTATAAGCTCGCATTAGGGTTAGAGTCTTTATGGGAGTGGTAATAGCGATAAATCTCTTGAGCGCTTTTGAGCACTTCTAAAGCATGAGGGCTAAAGGTGGGGAGTGTGGGGCGGGGTGTCTTAAAAAGCTTGTCTTGAGCAAAAGCTAGGCTTTTGCCCTCTAGAAAATCTAATAAAGTGTGGTGGGTGTAGCGCGCTTTAGGGTGGAGCGCTTGCTCTTTAAAGGGGATGAAATGGTTTGCCCCCTGTTTAATAGAAATGCGATTTTGCGCGTGAAAGAGCATAAAGACTAGGCAATCGCCTAAAAAGTCGCGATCCTCTTGCCATGAATCCCCATAGGGGGCGTAGAATTGATCGCGATCATTGATCCAAGTGGGTTTAATGCAAAGTTGCACACTGAAGTACACACTTAGGGCGTGTAGGTTAGTGGCATCTATAAAAAGCGGGCGGGTGTGTTTAGTTATTTGATTGAGCAGGGCAACTAAATTCGTGTTTTGAAAATCACCACGCCCCTGCTTGATCGCCGCCCAACCCTCTTTAGCCTTGAAATCTGCTATCCACTCATTAATGCTAGGCACGCCCTCCAACGCCCTAAAGCTCTTCACCCCTAAGAAGTTACCCCTAGAATCATAGATGTCTAGGGCGATGGGTGATTGGGGGGGGGGGGGGG
>NZ_FZMF01000073.1 GCF_900197685.1 Helicobacter baculiformis
AAAGACGGACGAAAAGCTGTTGTAGTAAGGGACATGTGGGTGCTTAATTACTTGGGGGGTGGTGCTGGGTGGAAGGGGGGTGGTAGAAAAATGTGCAAAATCATTCAAAGATGATGGTTTTAGGATCGAGCGTATCCCCATAAACAGGCTTAAGCGTTGCTTCATAAGCTTCTTTAATAAAGCCATCCTTAGTGAGTGTGTCTATCTCTTTATTAAGCCAATCCAATAAAGCCTTATCGCCTTTTTTTACTGCTGGAGCAATGACATCTTGATCACCTAAACTAGGAATACCTACCTTAAATTCGGGGTTTTGCTTCACCCATGCAAATAAAAGCGTGTTATCGTGCGCTAGGGCTGCCCCACGGTTGTTTTTGAGTGCTAGAAAAGTTTCGGTATTCTGGTCGTATTTGAGCAAGGAAATCTTAGGATAATTTTTAGAAAAGTAAAAATCCGCTGTTGTACCCTTGTTCACAATCAAGGGTTTATCCTTGAGATCGTCTACACTTTTAATCACCCCGTCTTTAGAAACCACGCCCAAAGCCACTTTCATGTAGGGTTTGGCAAAGTCCACCACCGCTTCTCTCTCCTTGGTCTTGGTAAAATTAGCCATGATCACGTCTACTTTGTTAGACTTTAAAAACTCCACACGCGCCGCTGCTTCTACAGGTACGAACTCTATCTTCTTCTCATCGCCCAAAAGGTCTTTAGCCATGCGCTTAGCGATGTAGACATCAAACCCTTGATACTGCCCCTTGCTATCCACAAACCCGAAAGGGGGCTTATCGCTAAACACGCCTACTTTGAGCACCCCACGCTTTTTAATCAGCGCAACGCTATCCTCTTTGGTCTGCGCCTTGTGTTCACCACTACACCCCGCCAAACTTAAACCCAAAATCGCTAGAAAAATTCCAAAACCCTTCGCCCATGCCCGCATGCATACTCCTCAAAATCAAATGAGACTTTTTTAGCATAACAAACTCAACAATCCCCTAAAAAGTTAAAAATTTCTAAAAATTTCTGCGCTCTTTCCGATTGCGGAGACTCAAAAAATGCCTGTGGACTACTTTCTTCTAAAACATGACCTTGATCAAAGAAGACAATACGATGTGCTACTTTTTTTGCAAACTTCATCTCATGAGTTACAACAATCATGCTCATACCCTCTTGTGCCAACTCCAAAATTACCTCCAGCACTTCCTTAACCATCTCCGGATCAAGTGAGGCGGTTACTTCGTCAAAGAGCATGATCTCTGGTTGCATGCACAGCGCACGCACGATTGCCACACGTTGCTTTTGCCCTCCACTGAGTTCTCTAGGATGCGCATTTTTTTTATGCTCCAGTCCCACGCGTTTTAAAAGAGCTATCGCTTTATCTTCTACCTCTTCTTTGGCGCGCCTTTGTACCTTCATAGGTCCTAACAAAATATTTTGTAAAACATTCAAATGAGGAAAAAGCTCATAGCTTTGAAACACCATGCCAATCTTTTGACGGACTTTATTCCAATTAGTTTTGGGTGCACTGATCTCTTGCTGGTTAAAAAGAATCCGACCCTCTTGAATTTCTTCTAACCCATTCAGACATCTTAAAAAGGTGCTTTTCCCACACCCACTAGGTCCCAAGATTACCACAGCCTCCCCTTTTTCAAGCTTGAAATTAATGCCATCAAGCACCAAATGATCGCGGTAGTACTTCCTAAGTTGGATTGTTTCCAAAACAATAGCCATATTAGCCTCTATGATATTGGTATTTTTTCTCTAGGCTTTGACTCAAGTAAGATAAGGGGTAGCAGAGTGCAAAGTATAGAATAAAGATCACTCCGTACACATAGAAACTTGCATTAGGGATTTTTAAAATATTGATCTCAATAAGTTGTTGCCCCACTTTTAATAATTCCATTGCACCAATGAGCGACATTAAGGCTGTGGTCTTAATCATGCGTGTAAAAAGATTGATACTAGCAGGCAAGAGCGCTAAAAAAGCTTGAGGAAAAATAATAAGCCAAGTAGTTTGTGTCCCACTTAGTCCCAAAGCGCGCGCGCTCTGGATCTGGTGCATGCTTGTAGAAGTGAGCGCGCCTCTGGTTAAGTCCATCATCTCGGCCACTCCCCATGCCCCAAAGACAATAATACTTGCCCAAAGTGCATGTAAATGCCAGCCAAACAAAGTTGCCGATCCAAAAAAAACTAAGAAGAGCCATACCAAAAGCGGAATAATGCGTATGCTCTCCAAGTACACCCGACATAATCCTTTAAGCCATCTCCCCCCAAAAGCCATCACCACTCCTAAAGCGACCCCTCCTACTAACGCAATAATGATAGAGGCCAAAGCCACCTCTAGGGTCGTGAGCAGTCCCTCAATCAAGCGTGCTAAATTATCCCAATCAAAGACTGCTAAACCTTTTAGCATACATGCCTCTTATAATGCTTTTCTAACGCGACAAATAAAATACTTAAGGGCAGAAGCACGAGCAAGTAAGCGATCACAAGTAAAAGCAGTGCTTCGTCCGTTTTGTAATAAATGCCTATCACATCTTTAGCTACAAACATCACATCCACCAAAGCGATCGCGCTCACGACAGAACTTTCTTTGAGTAAAAAAATCACATTAGCCCCCAAAGAGGGCAAAGAAATCGCCAAGCTTTGAGGAAAGAGCACATGTTTTAGTGCCTGCAAACGGGTTAGCCCCAAACTGAGCGCGGATTCTAATTGTACCTTAGGCAGCGCCTTTAGCCCCAATAAAAAGCTTTCTGCCATATACCCCCCGCCCAAAAACGCGATCCCTACCACCGCGCAAGTCTTCGCGCTTAAAGAAAAACCTATTTCATTAAGCCCATAATAAAGGAAGAAAAGTTGGATGAGTAAGGGTGTGTTGCGCGCGATCTGTACATACGCGCCCAAGGGTTTGCTCCAAAAACCCGGAAAGTAAAGCCCCAATGCGCTTAAAAAACCCACCCCCAGCGCGCCCACAATGCCCGCAAAGGAAATATACAAGGTGAGCCAAAGCCCCCGCCCAAAGGCGGGCAGGACATGGTACATAAATTGCCAATCCAAATCCACAACGCAACCCTTTCATAAAAACCCCCTATCTTAGGGAAAATAGCTAAGGTTGCGCTTAAAGGCTCTTTAAAGTGCCATGGGCTCCATGAGGTGAAAATTCATATAGCGATAAATCTCCTCGCGGCGCGCTTCTAGCTTTTCAGCCACTAATCCTAGATACTCGCTAGGGGTGGGGATTTTACCCAAAAGCGCACACACCGCCCCCAGCTCCGCACTGCCCAAATACACTTGTGCGCCCTTGCCCATGCGGTTGTCAAAATTGCGCGTAGAAGTGGAGAACACCACGGCATTATCGCGCACCCGTGCTTGATTGCCCATGCACAAACTACACCCCGGGACCTCTGTGCGCGCCCCAGCAGCCCCAAAGATAGAAAAATACCCCTCTTTGATGAGTTGTTGCTCGTCCATTTTAGTGGGGGGCACCACCCAAAGGCGAATAGGGGATGCCCCTGCCCCCTTGACGATTTCGCCAAAGGCTCTAAAATGCCCAATATTGGTCATACAACTCCCAATAAAGACCTCATCAATCTTTTGGGGGCGTTTGGGGTTATTGAGCACTTCACTTAAAGTCGCCACATCGTCCGGATCGTTAGGGCATGCCAAAATGGGCTCTGTGATCTCATTAAGATCGATCTCAATCACGGCGGCGTACTCCGCATCTGGATCGGGCTCTAATAACACGGGGTTATCAATCCACTCTTGCATTTTTTGCGCCCGCCTTTTGAGGGTTTCTTTGTGCTCGTAGCCACTGGCAATCATCTGCTCAATGAGCTGAATGTTTGAGCTCAAATACTCAATGATAGGCTCTTTATTGAGTCGCACAGTGCAGGCGGCAGCACTCCTCTCGGCGCTCGCATCGCTAAACTCAAAAGCCTGTTCAATCTTGATATTGCCCAAGCCCTCAATCTCTAAAATCTTGCCATTGAAGATATTTTTCTTGCCCTTTTTCTCCACAGTGAGCAAGCCCTGTTTGATCGCATAATAGGGGATGGCATTGACTAAGTCTCTTAAAGTGATCCCCGGTTGCATTTGCCCCTTAAAACGCACCAACACGGACTCGGGCATGTTTAAAGGCATGGTGCCTGTAACCGCGGCAAAGGCGACTAACCCACTCCCAGCAGGGAAACTAATCCCAATGGGGAAACGCGTATGGCTATCCCCCCCCGTGCCTAGTGTATCGGGCAAGCCCATGCGATTAAGCCATGAATGAATAATCCCATCTTTAGGCTTGAGCGCCACCCCGCCCCTACTGGTAAAAAACTCCGGCAGAGTGGCTTGCAAGCTCACATCGGAGGGTTTAGGATAGGCGGCTGTGTGGCAGAAAGATTGCAAGACAAAATCGGCTTCAAAACTAAGGCTGGCAAGTTCTTTAACCTCATCTCTAGTCATCGCCCCCGTGGTGTCTTGACTGCCCACAGTAGTCGTAATGGGTTCGCAATAAGCCCCGGGGCGCACCCCCGCCACGCCACAAGCCCTGCCGACCATTTTTTGCGCTAGGGTGTAGCCTTTATGACTCTCTGCGGGTTGTTGGGGTTTGGCAAAGACTTCTGAGGGACCTAGCCCTAAGAATTTGCGCGCCTTGTTGGTCAAGCCCCGCCCAATAATCAAGGCGATACGCCCCCCGGCGCGGTATTCATCGGCTAGGGTGGTGGGCTCGAGTTTAAAGGTGCTCACCACCTGCCCCTGCTTGTAAATCTCACCCTTGTAAGGATACACCTCAATAATGTCGCCCTCATGCAAGTCTTTCACATCGGCAACTAGGGGCAGTGCGCCACTATCTTCACAAGTGGCAAAGAAAATCGGGGCAATGACCCCCCCAATCACCACGCTCCCCGTGCGCTTATTGGGCACATAGGGAATATCTTGTCCAAAATGCCACATGATGGAGTTAGTCGCGCTCTTACGCGAGCTCCCCGTGCCCACCACATCGCCCACATACACTACCGGCACGCCCTTAGACTTGATATTGGCTAACCTCTCTTGGTAATTCTCTATGCGGTTTTTGAGCATGGCGTTGGCGTGTAGGGGGATGTCGCTACGGGTAAAGGCATCGCTAGCCGGACTCAAATCGTCCGTATTGGTCTCCCCATCAATTTTGAGCACGCACAGCTCTAGTTTTTCGGGCAGGGCGGGTTTATTCAAAAACCACTCGGCATTTGCCCAAGATTCTAGCACCTCTTTAGCAAGTGCGTTTGTTTTACTCAAATTAGCGATGATTTCAAAAGAGTTATAGACTAAAAGCGTGGATTTTAACGCCTTGCACGCCTCTTTGGCGACCTCTGTATCTGTGCTTTGCAGTGCCTCGATCAACGGGCTGACATTATAACCGCCTAGCATTGTTCCCAAATAGCGCACCGCCTCAAGGGGGCTAAAGTGCGGACACTCTATTTTTTTAAGCGCAATCTGACCTAGAAACTGCGCCTTGACTTGTGCGCCCTCATCCACGCCCGGGCTCACGCGCTGAATCAATAAATCCTTAGCTAAGGCGCATTCTTGCATGTCTTTAGAGTGCAAAAGAATGTCTAGCACGCTTTTAACCTGTTTGGCATTCAAGGGTAGGGGGGGGATATTCTCTTGTGCGCGCTCCTGCTCGATGGTTTTGTATTCTTGGATGAATGTTTGCATACAACTCCTTGATAAAATAATGTCAGTCATAGTATATAATAATTTGAAACACTTGTAGAGTGCATGGCTTTAAGGATGATTTGATGTCTAATCTAGTTAAAATGCTCCCTCTAACTTGGCTAGCTTGCCAAATTCTCTTGGCTGACCCCCTAGATTTTAACACCCAATTTGAAATTCTAAAACAAGTGCGCTTGCACGCCCCCCTCCCCTTTCAAGCTCTCTTGGTGCAAGATCGCCACACAAAAATCCAGCAAGTGTTCTTAGCCGATCTGAAGAGCCCTTTAAAGGTGCAACTAAGCGAGGGCTTCATTTTGCCTAATAAAGAGGACAGCGCGCGGCTCAAGCAAATGCGCCGCCTAGCCATCAAACATAATTTTTTCACCAAACACAGCAAAGATTTTAAGACCTTGATCAAGACATTGCCCTATAACAATGTCATCACCCTAGAGCCTCTATCCGAACATGCCTCTAAGGAGTTTGTCTTGATTGTGAAGGGAGGGTTAAATGAAAAGTTGGTTTCTAAGCTAGCAGATAGGCTTAAAAACGCGCGGGTGTATCTGGTGTTGTTGGGCGCATTTCCAAACGAGGAGGGGCAGGAGGACGACTCCTTTGATGCAGCCACCTATCTCAAAGGCTTGCACATCACTGCTAGCACGCTAAAAAAACTCGCGCTCTTGAAGTTAGGTCTGCAAAATGTGAGTATAGACCCTCTAAAAGAGCCCTTTTTGGATCGCATCCAAGAGAATGTAGGTGTAGCGTCCGAACTGGGCTTGTTAGAGGGCATTGGTCCCTATTTGCCTTTATTTTATGAAATCCACTAAAGGAGTCTGATGCGTCTTGTCTGGTTATGCGTATGCGCTTTTGCTCTCTTAAGAAGTGCGGATTTAAGCGATGCACGCCTCTTAGAGATGACCCGTTTAGACAGCACATTTAATGTGCATATTTTGCAAAACAAAGAGAAAATTTTCACCGTTGTCGCCGATAGCAAGAGCGACAAAGTTTATGCTGTTGAGGATTTTTTAAAGCGCGCCACACCCAAACAAAAAGCCTTTATCCAAGCGCGTATGCAAGAGGCGCGCGCTCTAGCTGCTACGCCCCCTAAAATCAAACACCTCTTCAACGAAAGAATGAGTGAGAGTCAATATAACGATGAAGATGATGCGTTCATTCCTATGCATGTGGCTCTTTTATCCTTAAAGCCCCTACCCGGGACCAATTTTCAGATCGCCACCATCAAGGATTATGCACTAGCGCATGACGCTGAATTTTATGGGCAACAAACCCCCACCTACAGCACATGGCTTTTAGATCAAAACTTGAGTTTTGCTATCCGCCTTGAGCGCGCTTTTGGACCCAAGCAAGCCCTTCAAGAGATGACAAAAAGTATCCAATGGGCAAAAGAAGCCAGTGACCGCTATTACACCCATGATTTTAACACCCTCTTTGATCGCATCCCCAAGTCTAGTATCATCACTTTGCGCTCCAAAAACCCCCATGCCAAGCAACTCTACATCCTTTTAGCCACTGATAATGGCAAGAGTCTTAGCAGCGAAATGCGCGCCTACAAGCACAGCCTAGAGATCGTGAAGAACTTGCCCCAAATGCTCAAAAACGCGACCCTCCACCTAGTGCCCACACAGAGCAAATGGACTTACGATGCTCAGTACATAGAAGTTATGATTCAAAAAGCCCATTGTCTCAAGGACAACCACGCAAAAATCGCGTGGATTCAAGAGGTTTATAACGCCTTGACCCGTAGCGGTGAATACGGGGGTTGTCAGGACGGAGCAACTTATCTTGGAGACAAGTTTTGTAGCATTGCACCCAGTTGCCCCGCTTTAAAAGATTATGCAGAACAGCACGAATGGCTAGAGATCTTTTTTGGGCAGGGGGCTTGTGGGGATGGCGTGAAAGATTGGCATCCCCTGCCCATCGTCTATGAATACAAAGAGGATTGAGGGGTTTAAGCATGAGCTTTTGGGGTAGAATAGGGTAAAAAGGTTTGGCATGCGTTTTGGCAAGATCGCGTATTTGAATCTACTCCCCTTTGATGTGTTTATCAAAGCCTATCCCCTCCCTCTCTCAGGCTTTAAAACCTTTTTGCACTTGAGAAAAACCTATCCGGCCAAACTCAACCGGGATTTTCTCTTTAGGCGCATTGATGCGGGCTTTATCTCTTCTATTGCCAGCTTGCGCGCCCCACACGCCCTAGATTGTGGTATTGTAGCGTGCCAGGAAGTGCGTAGCGTATTGGTGGTGTATCAACTTCCTAGCACAGACAAGGAATCGGCCACTTCTAATGCGTTAGCTCAGGTTCTAAATTTGAGAGGGCGGGTACTCATTGGTGACAAAGCGTTGCGCCATTACTACCATGCACCATGCCCAAATTTTGATGATCTTGCTACGCTATGGTGGACAAAAACGCATTTACCCTTTGTGTTTGGCAGATTTTGTGCTAACAAACATCGCGATCTTTATGAGCGGATTGCCCGCGCTTTTAAAAATAAAAAAATTAAAATCCCACATTATGTTTTACAAAAGCGTGCCTTAGAAAGTGGTTTTTCTAGGGCACAGATTTTAGATTATCTCAAATATATTTCTTACAACATTCGTCCCAAAGAACATCAATCTTTAAAACGCTTCGCTCGCGTGTTATTATTTAAGAGTATTAAAACTCCCAAACGCTTCTTTTAATTGCTAGATCGCTTGCTGGATCGCTAACCTTGCACCCCCAAAGTCTAGCTATTGCCTTCATATTCAAGTCTTGAATGAAAATACGGCTGTATGATTTGTCTAGAAACATCGCCTCATTATCTCTTTTAATAGTTAAGATCTTAAGCCTACTATTGAGCTTGTATATCTTGACAAACTCAAGCGCATAGTCATTAAAAGAAATAGCGTTATCTTGGATGTTATAACCTATCCCTCTTTGAATGCAAAAAATGGATACAGAGCTATCTTTTTGAATCTGTGGGTTCTGCCCTATTTTTTGGAAAATCTTTTTATAAACCCTATCCATTCTCTCTACTTATTCCTGCATGGATTGAGTGCCCAAAGTTTTTAAAAATGCAAAGTGCGTTGTTCTTTTTAGTTTTGTGATGTGTTTTTAGCTTCATTGCGGCGCGAGCAGGATAAAGAACGCTCTTGAAAGCGATCTTCTCTCAGGTCTGTTATTAGGTTTTTGTGCCACTACTTAACTTTTTGAGTTCGCTCCGTATTTAGATGACATTATGTTAATGCCTACTTCCCTGAAAATGGGTAGCTAAAAAGGAGCAGACATGTTTATTCAGGATTTGAACATAGGACGACAAGTAATTGCAAAAATTGGGAGACATTAGAGCAAGAGCCAAAGAAGACAAGAAAAGTATGAACGATCGACTAGACTTGTGGGTTGGCTTTTAACATACTCCCCATAACTAAAGTAGTGGATTCTGAAGCTAAGAGACCTTACGGCGCGAGCTGTAAGACTGCATCTGCATTACTCTCAGTTGTATCTGTGAAAGCCATATAGAGCTATGAGATCCCATCTCAAGCCCTCTAGCGACTACTAAAGCCTAATGAGCGATGTGGCGCGCATAGCCGCGCACTTTTACACACTTCATACCCAAAACCCGCCAAAACCAAGGCCAAATCTCCTTGGTTACATTGATATTGATCAATTCTCCTTGCTTTGCGCCAAGTCCTCTAGCGTATGCGTTTGCCTGTTGTTGTGCCTGCTGCATCGCTCGCCGTTTGAAGTCTTCATTATGATCCTTACCATAGGGACAAGCAAAGTTATTGCAGACATACTCAT
>NZ_FZMF01000072.1 GCF_900197685.1 Helicobacter baculiformis
AAATGTCTGTCTCAACTTGTGCAGTAACCTTGCCTGCAATTGGGCAGAGCGTCTGATTCTGCACGCTCCAAGTCTTCATCTGCATTCTTTGACTTAGGCGTGTATGTTTTCTTTTCTAAAGCTTGGGAGGGTGTGCCTTCTTTAAAAGCAGAGATTTTAGGTTTTTCTTGTGGAATAAATGGATTAGGGGGAGCAACAGCTTTAGGATTAAAGGGTGTGGGCGCACTTGTGGGAGGTGGCACATTAGAAGGTGCTCTGTCTTGATTTGTGGAGGGTGTGGGCTGGTTAGTAGATGATAAAGGGCTGTCTGCAGGAGGTGCTGGCTGATTTGACTGATTTGTGGAGGGTGTGGGCGTGGGTGGTGTTTGTGTATTTGTTTGAGAATCAGGTTCAAAAATAGGAGGTACATACCCATCGGCATTTTGGGCTTCTGCGTGCAAAGTGCTAAAGAACACAGCACAGGCAAGAAACAGAGCGTGTAAATATGCAAGGGGTGAATGCTCTCTGCATTAGAAATGCGCACTCTCTCCCACTCACTGCACTCATTATTCTTCTCCTTTATTCTCTTTAGTTTTGTAGGTGATCTTGCTTCTGGGGGTTTTTCGGATTTTATGGGTTTCCTCTAAAGGTTTGATGGTAGCAATCTCTGTAATAGAGTATTGCAGAACCTGAAAGCCTGTGGGATTTTTGGGCATAGAATTGTAGTCAAATTTTAGATTTTGCAAGAATTTGAAACTCAAAGTGATACGATAACGCTTTTCATAGCTCAGATAGCCTTGATTGAAGAGTTTGACCACCACATCAGAGACGGCGATATTTTGCGCTTTGCCTTTCTTGTAAATAGAAATGTTAATAATTTTGATTTCTCGATCAATGCTCTCATTGGTGTAAATGCTATGCTCACTAGCGATTAAGTGTTCAAAGGTTTGATACACACTAGTAGAGCTCTGCAAGCGCACGCTTTCATAGCGTTCTTTCTCATCAATATGGTTGATGGTCTCGCGATTGAGAATATAACTGCCTACTAAAGAGCGCATCAAGGCTTCGTTTTGCTCTATCTTGGCATCCGCCTTTTGCACAATGGCAAAATGCTTGTCTGCATTGGCAAAGTCTATGAGCAGGGGTTCAACCCTGACTAAAGGCATCATAAACACAATGGCTAAACTCAAAGCAACCACCACAAAGCCCCCCAATAAGGCAAGCCGAAAGGCTACTTGTGTGATTCTTCGCTCCACTCTAAAAACGCTACCCAAGTCTAGATTGCTACTGACAAACTGATCTAATTTGCCCTCTAACTCCGTTTGGACTTGCTGGAAATGTGCGCGCATCACCACATTTATTTGAGGTAATACATTAGATTTGATGCGTTGCTCCAAGCCATCAAAGTCGAGTTCTTGCTCTCTTTGTTGCTTGCTAATGTGCTCGTGGATGCGCTGTTCTATAAGAGTGTCTGTTTGGATGGATAATACATTCTCACTCTGTTGCTCTTGTGTTGGTGTTGCATGGCTAGTGTGTTCTTGGATTTGCTCTTGTTGTCGCTTATCTAGTTGCTGCCTATCTAAAAGTTTTAAGAGCAAAGCCGCACTGAGTTTAGCAAAATTGATATAGTCTTCTGGATCAAACACACCGCTAGTGAAGCGTTCTATAGCCTTCTCAAACTCTAGGCGTTGCTCTGAGAGATCAGGCATCCACACTTCCTAGTCCCAAGATAACACACGCACACTGGGATTTGCGCATCTCATGGAATTTGTCCGAACAGCCGTGTAGCAAGGCAAAAATGCCCAAGAATAATAGCGTGAGGACTAGTAAAAAAGTCATAGAGAGATACCTTCTCCATTTTCTTCTCTTATCCACGCACATACACCTCCCGCCAATTTTCCTCGTATTGCTTGATCAAGCGGTTGATATGCGCCACACTGCTAGCGTTAGAACTAAAGATAGGTAGGTATTTGCCCAAAGTGGCTAAACTCACATCCACCACATTAGAAGTGCTGTCATTCATATTTTTGACAAGGATTTGGTGGCTGGTGGTGTTAGTATTCTCTAAGAAATTGCGCTCAACATCGCTGAGTTTGATGCCAAACTCTTTTTTAAGCTTCTCTGTATCGATATTTTTTTGGGGATAAAAAATCAGTGTTCCCATATTCTTAATAAAGCTATTGGCATTTTTCACATCATCTAATTGGTGGATGTCTTGCAAGGCTAAAACAATCACTCCATTAGCCTTTCTAGCCTGGGTGATGATGAGATTAATCTTTTCATTCATCAGCGCATTTTGGGCATAGGATTTGAACTCATCGATGAAACAAAAGAAGCCTTTATTTAATTGCAACGCTCTGTGGATGAGTTTGTAAAAGATGTAATAAGCTAGGAGTCCTGCATCTTTTTGATTGTTGATCACAGAGTCCATATTAATGGTGGTGATACGGGTTTTAAATGCTAGACAATCCTCTCTAGCGTTGAAAATGGGATTTTTCAAATAGGGCATTAAGGTATCTTGGATTTGCCCAGATTGTGTTTTGATGAAGGTATTAGTGAATTCTTCTAAGGTATAAGGCTTATAAGTGCCTTGTTTCTTGCTTTGTTGATGCTCTTGATACATGCTAGTGATCGCATTGAGTACCGCATTCTGATCTTCAGTGATTTCCTTGTCTCTCTTATTAGTGGTTTCTATGCCTAACATGTAGGCATAGAAACTCCATAGAAAATTCACATTTTCTTTAGAATTTTCTAAAGTCAAAGGATTAATGTAAAACTCTTCATCATTGTTATACACGCCTCCAAAGTACTTCGTAAAGGAATACAACCCATTCAACCTGTCTAAAGCTAAAATGTCTAAATGAGAGTATTTCAAAGCGCTCATCATCAAATAGCTCATCAAAGTCGTCTTGCCTGCCCCTGTTGCCCCTATGACCATCGTATGTCCATTCACTCTAGCCACATTATGGGCTAACACTCCCTTGTGTTGCACTTCTTGGTTGTGGAAGTTGAACAAATAAGGGGAGTGATCTAGGTTTTTAAACACACTCAAAGGCATATCCCCCCAAGAGTTGCCTTGAAAGCCCTTATTGTTCTTTTCAAACAAGATCAAGGCTGCCATCACTTTAGAAGTTTGGTGTCTGGCTCTATAGTTTAAATCCATCCGTCCGGGGAAGAAAGAGAAATAAGAGGGGATCATCCCAATGGTTTCTTCTTTGCTCACCAAGCCTTCATTGTTAAGCAAACTCAAAATCTGTTCAGTGTGTTTGTCTAAACTCTCTTTGCTTTCTGCCTTGATGAGCACATTCAAGGCAATCTTTTGCATCGAAAGCCTAGAGGCTTGCACTAGGTCCATGTATTTGTCTAACTCTTCTTTGATGAAATTAACAAAGGTGAATTTTTTGCGCATTTTCAAGAAATTCAAGCTTTCAAAAACGCTCAAAGGCTCAAGGGAAAAGATAATATCTAGCTCGCATTCGTAATGCAACAAAGATGAGAGGGCGACAGAGGTGATAGTTTGGTTTTCATAGTTTTTCACACCGATGAAGCGTTGATAAGTGGTCTTGCCCCTGAATGTCAGTGTGTAATAATCTTTGAAAAACTCCACATCACTAGCAATATAACTATCGCTCGATATCCCTATTTTAGGCTTGAAAGGAATGTCAAAGCCATTGATATATTCTGCATAGAAACGCAAAATCTCACAAGAGTCAAGTTCTCTAGGATTAAAGTCTTTAAGCGCATTGGCTACCCTTTGGATCGCCTGCCTCAAGTTAGAGTGCTTGTTAGCAAAAGTGATGGGTTTAGTACCTCCCTCTCCTACAGAAGTAGTCATCTCTAACTTTTTCTTTTCAAAAAAGCTCTTAAGATTGCTCGTGATGGTTTCAAAGATCAAATAGTAGCGGTGATCAAAAATCTCCTTGCTCTCAAAGGCTGTAATAATAGCTTTAGCATAGGGATTATCCAAATGGGGGTTTTGCTTGATGCGCTCCTTGCGCCTTTTGGCGACAATCCTAAGACACACTCCACTAGGGATACCATCTAAAGCATTTTGGCGGGCGTTAAAGTAGTGTTCTAAATCCTGTTGCATCAAATTTAGATAGCTCAAGCCTTGCAACTCCAAAGCCCCCACCAGGTTTTCTTGTTTGGTGATGATGAAGTGGTGATCGTAGATACCTAGAATGTTGTTCTCATCAGCCATAGA
>NZ_FZMF01000070.1 GCF_900197685.1 Helicobacter baculiformis
TAGGTTTGTAGGAACGGTTGCAATTTGGGCGTTTGGTGTTGGTGAGTGGCGATCCTGATGCGGGTAAAACCATTCTGACCACGCAAATACTCGAATATGTTGCCAAGAAGTACAAGGTGGCGCATTTCTGCTTGGAGTTCCCCATCCGCGCCCATGTTGAGAAGCTTCTAGAAGAGAAGAGGCACTTTAAGGGGATGGATGATTATATCCTAGAAGATCGTTATAATGACTTAAGCGATCTAACCCTAGAGATTCGCACCCTTGCCAAACGGGGGGTGAAGGTGTTCTTGATCGATTCGCAAAAGAATGTCGCTTGTTCGGGCTCGAGCACCGAGGAGCGCGAGACGCCTAAATTTATTGCCCTAGGGCAGATCGCCCGCCAGATGGAGGTTTTGGTGCTCTTCATTATCCAAACGGCAAAGGCGGGGGATCGGCTGCCCTTTGGCTCTAAGTTAGCAGGGCATGAGGCAGATGTTCATCTGCACATCGAGCGCCTCAACCACCAAGAACGCCAAGTGCGCCCCGATGAAGACCCTTCTTTCAAGCGCAAGATCACCATTCTTAAGAACAAGCAGACCACTAGTCAAGGCTTCGCCTTCTTTAGTATCGAACAAGGTTATTTTAAAACTCTGAGCATTCCTGCGCCTCTAGAGCAGAAGAAGAAGACTTTAAAGAGGCTTGATGATTAAGAATTTAGAAGCCCTCAGGGCACGGGTGCGCGTTGTGGATGTCTTAGAGAAGTATTTAACATTGCGCCGTTGTGGCGCGTATTTTCGGTGTCATTGTCCTTTTCATGAGGAGAAGACCCCAAGTTTTATGGTGAACCCCGCGCGCAATAATTGGACTTGTTACGGCTGTGGGGTCAGTGGGGACGCTTTTAATTTTTTGCAAGAGAAGTTAGGGCTAGAGTTTAGGGAGGCGGTGCAGGAGGTGGCGCGGATGTATGATTTCGTGTTGGAAGAAGACAAAGCCGCCCCCGCGCCACAGCCTGAGTTAAAGGTGTTAGAACATGCCCACGTTCTCATGGTTCAAGCCTTGCGCGAACAGGAGGACGCATGGAAGTATTTAGAACAGCGGGGCATGAGCGCAGAACTGATTACACGTTTCGAATTGGGGTACTGCTCTTCTAGCGTCAACCGCGATCTGCTAAAGCAGTTTAGCACGACCCAGCTTAAAGAATCGGGGCTTGTGTCAAATGTCGATCGGGGGTGTGTGCTCAGTGGGCGCATTGTCTTCCCTATTCATAATCGCTTTGCCAAGCTGATAGGCTTTAGTGGGCGTTTGCTAGCGCCCATGGGCGTTAAGTATCTGCACACACGCGGGCTAGTCAAGCATGCGCTTTTGTGGAATTACCCCCGTGCGCGCCACCATATCAATAATCGCCGCCAGGTTATTATCTGTGAAGGGGTGTTTGATGTGATGGGCTTTGAGGCGTTCGGGTATCCTAATGTGGTGTGTTGTATGGGGGCGAGTTTCAACCAAGAGCATTTGGACATGTTAGCTTCCCTAGAGTGTGAGATACTTTTTTGCTTGGATGGGGATAGCGCGGGCTTAGAGGGGCTCAAGCGGGCGTTAAGCCTATGTTTTAAGCGTGGCTATGCCCATGTGGGGGTGTTGACCATCAAGGGCTGTAAGGACATGGGAGAGGCGTTAGCATTAGGCGTTAAGCCCCCTATGATCAAGTCTGAGGGGTGGGCGTATTTTTGCAAGCTTTTATTACGCGCGGGCTTAACGCCCATGCAAAAGGATCATAATTACCGCTTTTTATGCCATTTAGTGGAACGCTACCCGCCCTTTTTAAAGGTGGCTTGTTTGCAGACACTCAAGAAGATCAGCCCGCAGATTGTCCAAGAGGACTTGAAGAACAGAGTAGAACAGGTTTCTAACAAGCATAAGGAACTCAAGCGCGGGGCGTATTTTTTAGAGGGGCGTATCTTGCGCGCGATGTTGGAGCACCCCGAATTTCGTTTTACCGCCTCTAAGTGTTTGAGTGCGCATGATTTCCGCATGCAGGAGGAATTTAAAAATATTCTTTTAGGGGATGTGGGGGCTTTGGGCTTTTTAAAGGTCAAGTTTAGCCCCATTGCCCCTAAAGACTTCGATCGGGTGTTGGAAGATTTCAAATTGCACACCCTCAAGCGCTCTTTACAAGAGGCTTTGGCGGGGGGAGATTTGCATTTATGCGGGGCTTTAGAGCACAAGATCGCCCAGCTAGAGCGCGCGCGCCTTAAAAATAAATTTTAACCCTTGTTTACAAGGGGGCTTTTAGCTTTAATAGCTTTATTTTTAAAGGAATGCTATATGGCTGAGCCCAGTTTATCCGAACAAGAGACGGAATTAGAGATCCTCAAGCGCGAGATCAAGCAGGCAGAAGAATCGCTAGAAGTTAATTTTGCGAAGTATTGTGCCGAACACATGGACGCAGAGCTAGAGGGGCTTTTCTTTGACAATAAAGAGGCGTTTGTTAAGAAGATTTTAGAGATGCAGAATGTGTTCTTGAAGGAACAACTAGGCGAGAAGATTCAGAAGGCGCAAAGCTTAGAACAAGAGATTGGCAACAAGAAGGATTTAGCCCAATTAGAACAAGCCCAACAAGCTTTTTTAAGCCAGCACCCCGAGGCGGACATGAACGCGATCAGTGTCTTCTATGAAGAAGAACTACCCCCCAAGTACAAGAAGCAGTTAGAGCGTTTGGCGGGCGTGGATTTCTTTAATGCTCTCTATGAGCTCTACAAGGCGTTTAGCCAAGAATTGCCCAACCCCCCTAAGGGGCAAGCGCCAAGCAATACCCCCCTACCCCAGCGTGTGGAGGGTATGGGCACGAATGCGCAAACCAACCCTCCCGAATTGGTGATGAATAGATTTTAAGGAGTGTGTGCGTGAATTTGTCAGGATTAAATCAGATTAATATTGCCAATTGGAAGAATGATCCAAATGTGAGTGTGAAGATTGGCGAACAGATCGAGCTAGCCAGTTGGCTTAAAAGCCCTTTTGAGCCTTTGAGTGGGCGGGGGAGTGATCGGGGCGTGCGTACCTATTTGATTGAGGATGTGCAGCCCTATAGACCCCGTTTAAAAGCCCAGTTGAGCGGTTCGGGAGTAAAGGGCAATAGCGACTTTAATAGCAATTTTGATAATTTGGAGATTTTGAGTCAGACGATCTACCCGGAGGTGGTGGGCAACGCCATTAAATCAGAGATCAAGCTATATAGCGCGCTCAAGCATATTGACTTTATCAAAGAGGCTTCAGATAGCTTGACTGAGTGGATACAGGCAAAGCGGGATCGCGCCCTCGTGTGTGCGCTGAGTAATGATTTTACAAACGTGGTTGTGTGCGACAAGACAAACGGGTTTAAAAGCACAGCAGAACAAGATGTGAGCGTGCTCACTAAGAAGATCGCCAAAGACGATACCATGAACGTTAAGGCGCTCAGACGGGCGATCTTTCAAGCGCGCGCAGGGCTCAAACATGACAATACCCAAGCCTTCCCCCTTAAGCCCATCCGTAGCGAGATGGTGAGTACGGGGGGGGTGAGTGTGCAAAACTATAGCTATATCATTCTGCTAGATAGTTTTGCCATTAACCAGCTTAAGGCGGATCCTGAATACCAGGAGATCCAGAAGTACGCAGGCGTGCGGGGGGATAAGAACGCGCTTTTTAGCGGGGTGGTGGGCATGATTGATAATTGCCCTATCTTGGATATGGGCGTGTGGACTTCCATGAATGTCGGTCTGCTCAATTCTGAAGTGAGCGATAGCGAGTATGAAGCCCATTTAAACAAGCAGAATGTCACGCGTGTTACCCCTCCTAGTTTCTATGCGGATAAGCACCCTGTGAGTATTGGGGCGTTGATTGGGGCTAGCGCGCTAGTCTTGGCGGGCAATAGCGCGATCAATTTCTATATTAACGAGACGGAGGACGCGGGGCGTAAAACCATTTGCGGGGTGGATCGAATCTTGGGCATTTCTAAGGCAAAGTTCACCAGTTCTAATGGCGTGCCTAGTGTCTATGATCAAAGCGATTTTGCCGTGATTGGCTTATTCAGTGCGAAGCATTAAGGATTAACATGGTGCAAAAGGTTAAGAATACATTGTATCTTTGTAAAGTGCGCTTTGGTTCAGAAGAGGCGTTTAAACAATTGGCGATCCTCCCCTGTGGGGCGGAAGTGGTGGGGGTGAATTTGGAGATCGCCCAAGAGCTTAAAGGCGCGCAGATTGATATCGGGCTAGAGGGGCAGCCTGATTACTTCTTAAAGGACGTGGATGCGAGCCAAAAGGGTTTTAGCCATAGTTTGCGCTGCTTTTGTGCGCAACATTCCCAGAGTATTTACGCCACTTTGCGCGCGCCCTTGCCTAAGGGGATTGTGGCGGATTTAGGGGCGATCTTGCGCGTTACGTACTTCTTGCCCTCTGAGATCAGTATAGAAGTTTAAGATGATTTTAGGCGGTAATCTGAGCTACCACAACGCCATCAGTGGGAATATCTTCGGGCGGGGGTGGCAGAGTGTTCCCCCTGCTAGTTCTAGGCTTAGCCCCCTTGGCTCTAGCGCCTTAGTGGGCTTGGGCTTGGGCGTGCAGGGCGTGGGGGCGGCTTTGGGGATTGCTAATTTTGGGGTGGGCTTGTATTCGAGCATGGAGCAAATCAAACAGGCTAAGCAGATGGCAAAGTTGGCGCGTGATCAGTTCACGGAAGAGAATAGGCGTTATTATGCCCGTGAAGCCGAACGCCAAGAGGCAAATAAGAGTATTGCCCAGAGTGCGGATGCCTACCAGCCCATGGTGCGCCTATGAATCGTCTTGTAGAGTTTGGGCGTGCGGGCGTGTTGGGCTTGTATAGCCGCTATGGCGCGCTCAAGTGGGAGATTTCTAGCGATGCCCAAGCGTTGTTAAAGCCCAATGGGAGCAGTGAGTATTACAAGTTTGAGGGGGAAGTGTTTAATGTGTGCGCAGGGGAGAAGCCTTTATACTACCTAGATTATCCGCTTTACTTGGACTTTGGAGGGCTTGATCTTGACACTTTGGGGGCGTATTTGTGTGGGGAATGGGTGCAAGATGGCAAACAATCTAGGTTGATCAAGCAGTTTTTAGAGGTGTACGATAGGAACATTTCTAAAAACTGCTTGTATTTAGACCCGCCTTATTTTTCAGACTTAGATCATCTTTTAGCAAGGCAATTTCATGCTAGACACCCATGAAGTCATTTGCGCAATCCGTAGCCGTCTCAAAGATGAGGATTATACGGCTTTGCGCTTTTCTGAGATAGAGATTTTAGACACGCTTAACACTATTGCGGCTAATTTGGTGCTAGAATTCAAGCTTAATCGCGTCCAAAGACATAAGGTCTTGCAGGAGAGAACAGATTTCTTATTTTGCCCGCATTTGTTGGGTATTTCTAGCGCGCGCTTTAATGCCGTGCCCCTAGAGCACGCAACGGATTTAGAAGACACCACGATATTAAGCTTATTAATCAAAGATGGGCGCTTGAGTGTAACCCCCTTTGCCCCCGGGCTTTTGGCGGTGTCCTATTATGCCTATGAGCCTATTAACACCCCTGAAGAGAGTATCGCCCTCCCTGAGATGGCACGCCTTGCCCTGATCTATGGCGCGCTTTCCCTTCTCTTAGAAGTGCCTACCGATGAGGCAAATATTAATAAGATTGGCATGTTCTCCAATTTGTACAGACAGGCGAAGTTCTTGTTCACGCAGTATTTGAATAGTTTGTACGGGCGGGATCATCTCACCTCAAGGGTGGTTAGGGTATGAATGCGCACCGCTTCATGCGCACTTTTCTAGCTTTGCGCCACGCCCTGCAAACGCAAAATTTCAGCACAAAGGAACTTAACCAGCTCTGCTTGCAGGGCGCGCTCAAGTGTGAAGAACTGCACTTACAAGAGAGCGCGCAAAATGTCCAAGAAGAGCAGATCCGCGCCAAGATGGGCATAGACTATCTCAATGCACAATACACTTTGCAGGCGACTAAAGCCCAAACCCTAAGCGCGCTCATCCAGTGTCAGAGCATGTTAAAGTCCTTGAAGGACAATGCGGCGATCAACCGCGCGAATGCGTATGTGAGTTTTTTACAGGTGGTGGGAAGCGCGTCTAACACCTCTGCTATTGCCCAACACGCCCAGAATGTGATTCATACGATCAACCAGATCGGCACACAGGAGGACATCAAGGAGCTAGAGACATGCGTGACAAGTTTGAGCCAAGAGCTAGCGCGCCTCAACGCTTTAGATGGGGGGAGTGATTGCGTGCAAATCTTCGCGCAAAGTTTAGAGACCTTGCCTAACTGCCCGGTGAAGGTGTGGGGGTTTAGCATGCTCAAGGACGCGCAAGAATGCTTTCTTGTAGATGGGCAAGTGGTTTCTAGGGGGGGGTGTTCTTGTTTGCGCGCGCCCTTGCCAAGACTTATACAATCACTTATCAAAGCACCAACGCGCGCATGCAGGCACAAAAAAGTTTAGAGATTGTGGTTAGCCCTCAAGAATCTATCCCCAAATAAGGAAGTCCATGGCAGAAGATACAAAGCCCTTAGAAGAGTTAGAACCCCTACCCTCTCCTCCTCCTTTGGGGGCGATGCCTCAAGCCTTAGCGCCTTTGGAGCACACCCCCCCTACTTTGGAGAGTATCGAGGAAGAGTTTAGCGCGCTATTAGAGGGGGCGCTCAATAAGCAAGACAATTGGAAGCAACAAATTTATTTGTGTTTGCAAGCCATTAGCCGCGTTTTGATGGCGTTTAACGCCTTTAAGGGGCTCTATGATCGCTCTTACGCCCTTTTGCAAGATTTAGACAGCCAAGCGCGCGCCCAAGTGGACACCCTACAGATGCAAGCGGAGCATTTGAATACGCTTATTCGAGATTATTATAAGCATTTTGAGGCGCTTAAGGCGGGCTTGCACAAGCATAACGCGGTGTTAGGGGAGCGCTTTAAGGCGGGCTTAGAACAAGTGGACTTGGTGCAAAAGCTTATTCAGAGTGCCAAACTCGAAGCCGATCGGGTGCTGATCTTTAAAGATAGTATTGTGTTGCTTTTAGAGAAGTTGGAGAGTTTAGCCCCCCTTCAAGAGCGTTTAGTGGAACTGCAAAGCCAAAGTAAAGCCCATGTTAAAGTGCTTGAAGAACTCTTAGCGCAGAGTTTAACACAAATTCAAGATCAAAGCCAAAGCGCCATCACGCGCTTAGACGCCTTAGTAGAGGCAGCACGTGTTAGCGTGAACGCGCAAGTAGGAGAGTTTGATACCCATGTGCAAGAGGCACAAGCCCATCTAGAAGAAGAGTTCAGCGCGCGCTTTGAGCGTGTAGATGGGCATATTCAGGGCTTTAAAGAGGAGTTCACCCACAAGATCGACGCGTTAGAAGAGTATCTTGTGCGCGCCTCTAAGATCTATACACAGATGGAGCAGTTGCAGGCATCCACTTTAACAAGCCTTGATGAGGGGCTGATCAAGTACAACACCAACGCCCAAGAGTGCTTACACGTCTATAACACCAATGACACCCAAAAGCTCCAAGAGTATAACGACAATGCCTATCAGAAGCTCCAAGATTACAACGCGAGCGTGGACGCCCAGATCGAACATGCCCGCTTGCAGGTCGCCCAATTCAATAGCGCTAATTTGGCAAAGCTAGAGGAATTCAAAGCGCAGATGGAGAACATTAATGCCCAAAAGCTCGAAGAGCTCAACGCGAACACGCTTCAAAAGATCGAGGACTACAACGCAAACCATCTTGTGAAGCTAGGGCTTTATGACACGCATGCAAGTCAGGGCGTGCAACAAGCCCAAGAGGCGCTTAAAGCCTTCAAACAAGAGATGTTAGATCAGGTGTTGGCGGGCTCAAAAGAGGTTTATGTGCAATTTGGGCTTTTACAAGGCTATTTAGAGCAACTCCAGGCAAAGCAAACGAAGTTAGGGGGGAATTTTCAAGCCGTGAAGTTAGAGAGTTCCCAAGAGTGGGAAGTGCCCCAAGATGGGATGTATTATTATGTCTTCTTGCAGGCGGGGGCTGAGAGTACTTCTTTTGGGGATGCTTTGAGTGTGAGCGGAGATTCTCGATGTGTGAGCGGGTGGGTGCAGCCTAAGGGCTCAAAGGTTAATGTAAAGGTGGGTGATGGGGGGTGTTGTGTGATTTCTTGGGCGACTCGGATCGCATAAAGGAGACCCATGCAGAATATAGACATTGGCGCAGGTAGAGGGGGCTTAGAGTTGATGGGGCGCGCCCTTGAGCACCACCGCGCCGCCCATGCGCAATTGCATAATACCATGCAGAACTTGAGCGCGCAACTTATGGGCAGTGGCAACAATGCTTTAAGCGTGTTGGGTCATGAGGAGCTCAAGGCGTATCAGCGCTTAAGGGATCAACAAGGAGATATGGAGCGCACGCGCGCCTATGCCTTTGAACAAGAGAAGTTCCAACACCAGCAAGATCAGGACGCGTTGCGTAATGATTTTGTCCAGCAAGAATTTAAGGCTAACCAAGCCCAACGCGCGATCGCCAACCAGCAGAACCAACAAAAAATTAATATTGAACGCGGGATTGCTGCTAGCCAGAATGCTTTACGGGGGGCGCAAGCAGAGGATACGCGCCTGCAAGCAGAGCATAGACGCCTAGGGCTGTTTAATGTCGGGTCTTTGATGTTGGGCACTCCTCAAGCTGAGAATAAGGTAGTGGGTAAGCGTTTGCGCCGCCATCTCTTGGGCGATTGGAAGAAGCCTAGTATTTTGAAGCCATGATCGACACGCAGGCGCTCAAGCAAGAGTTAGTGTTACGCGCCCTTGCTAAGAAGGATTTGTATACATTTGTCAAGCTCAAATGGGCGCGCTACAATCTAGCCCCCTTCATGCACTCTTGGCACATTGCTTATTTGTGCAAGGTGTTAGAGTGTACTTTACCTACCGCCCAAGAGGACTTGATCACGCGCCTAATGATTAACATGCCCCCTAGCTATGGCAAGACGGAGATCATCGCGCGGTGTTTTGTGGCGTGGGCACTAGGGCTAGATAGAAGCCGTAAATTCTTTTATATTAGTTACTCTGATGACCTATGCCGCAAGATCGCCAACCAAGTCCGCGACTTGATGAAGTCCAAATTTTACGCGCAGATTTTCCCCGAACCTTTGGAGTTCTTGCAGGATAACGCCCAAGAGTTCGTACTCAGAGAGGGCGGGGGGCTTTTTGTTACCACGCTTAAGAGCGCTTTAACGGGCTTTCATGCCCACCAAATCCTCATAGATGATCCCATCAAAGTTAGCGAGATGAGTTCTAAGAGCGCGGTTAAGGCGGTCAATAGCAATTTTAAGGAGAGTGTGTTAAGCCGTTTGCAGGACAACCAAAGCAATATCACTTTATTAATGCAGCGTTTGGGGGGTAATGATTTGTGCGGGTTTTTGCTCTCTGAACGGGAATTTGAGCCTGAGAGCATCGCATGTTGGCATGTGCTTAAACTCCAGGCGCTCAACCAAGAAGAACAAACGTATGCGATCAAAGATTTTACCTACACGCGCCCCCCTCAAACCCCTTTATTTGAGGCGCGCCACAATTTAGAGCAATTAGAGGCTCTGCGCTTGCAAATGGG
>NZ_FZMF01000068.1 GCF_900197685.1 Helicobacter baculiformis
AATATTCATATTCATAGGTGGGAGAAGCCACTCTTGGAGGAGAGATGTTAAGACGCACTTAGTGAGTGAGCCTTGTTGAGACTTCCAATCCCCTAGCTTTGGGCGCGGGGAGTGTGTCGAGTGTTTCTTGCTTAACAGAGTCCTTTTTGGAGCAACTTCACAGCCTATCGATCTAGAGCGTCTTGTTTGGGCAAATACAGCGCGCACACAAGCGCAAAGATCATTACCACCGCCACATAAATAAAAAAGCCATTTTCTATACCCTTGCTTTTGAATTGCAGGGCGATATAGGGCGTACTGCCCCCAAAAAGGGCATTGGCGATCGCAAAGCTAAAACCCGTGCCCAGCGCGCGTACATGCTGGGGGAAGAGCTGGGCTTTGATAATGCCAGAAATGGAGGTATAAAAGCTCAAAATGGCAAACAAGCACAGCACGAAGACAAAGGCAAGGCTAGGGTGATGGGCTTGCAACGCCATGCCCTGAAAGAGGGGGTAAATGCCCACCAATGCCAAGAACGCATAAAGGGTGATGGATCGCTTGTAGGTGATCTTATCGCCCAAGTAACCAAAGAGGGGCTGAATCAACATCAAAACCGCCAAGGCGATCAAGAAGAGATCATTAACCTGTACTTTAGGCATCCCGGCATTTTCTAAGAAAGTTTTGGCGTAAGTGGTGATGGTGTAAAACCCTAGAGACCCCCCTGCTGTCAGCCCCATCACTAGCACGCAAGCGCGCCAATGGGGAAATAACGCCTTGAGAGTGCCCCGTTCTGCATGTTCTTGCAAATTGCTAGAACTCTCTTCCATGAATTTACGCGCCACCAGCGAGCCTAGGGCTAGCAACCCCCCTATGATGAAGAGAAAACGCCACGCAAAGGCACTCATCTGCGCCACGCTAAAAATTGCCAGCAACACGCTAATGCTCGCTACAGCCAAGAACTGCCCCCCAATGAGGGTAACATACTGAAAAGAGCCATAAAAGCCACGCCTCCCCTTTGCGGACAATTCGGCTAAATAGGTCGCCACAATGCCATATTCCCCCCCCACGCTCAAGCCTTGAATGAGCCTAGCGATTAGCAAAAGAAAGATCGCAAAATCCCCCACTAAATCCTTGCTAGGCAGCGCGGCGATCATAAAAGAGCCCAAAGCCATCACGATCACAGAGACCACCATGGAGTGTTTGCGCCCGATCTTATCAGCCAAAGCCCCAAAGATCCACGAGCCTAAGGGGCGGGCAAAAAACCCCGCTGCAAAGACTCCAAAAACGCTAATTTGTTGCACAATGGGGTTACTAGAGGTGCTAAACTCATGGGCAAAGTAAGTGGCGCTAAAGGCATAGATGTAAAAATCAAACCACTCTACCAAATTCCCGCTAGCGGCCGCGATGATGGATCGCTTCTTAGTCGCCATTATCTTTTCCACACTTTAGACAAGCCCTTAGCGATCAAACTAGGTTTTTGCTTTTTGGCAAAACGGCGCAATGTGGCTAAAAAGTGATGCCATTCATGAATCTCCATTGCTGGGATCGCCCCGGCGTAATTGGTATGGGGGGGCAAATCCTTGCCCACCGCCCCCTTGCCCCCAATTTGGGTAAACTCCCCAATGTGCATATGCCCCCCCGTGCCCACCTGCCCGCCTAAAACCACATTGCGCCCCATAGTCGTAGAACCGGATAGCCCCACTTGGGCGACAATGATGGAGTGCTCGCCCAGCACGCAATTATGCCCCACTTGCACCAAGTTGTCGATCTTCACCCCTTGTTTAATGTGGGTGATCCCAAAGACGGCGCGATCGATAGTGGTGTTCGCCCCGATTTCTACATCATCATCAATTTGTACAATACCGCTGTGTTCGATCTTGACATGCTCGCCTTGGGCTGTGTGGGCATACCCAAAGCCATCACTCCCCACCACGCTATTGGCATGGATGCGCACGCGATTGCCAATTAAGGTATTTTGATAAAGGGTAACATTGGGGTAAATTTGACAATGCGCCCCGATCTTTACCCCATCGCCCACCACCACATTAGCCATCAGCACGCTCCCCTCGCCCACTTCTACATTTTCTCCTAGAACCACCCCGGGCATCAAAACCACGCCCTCGCCTAATTTGGGGGGGTGGGGATTGATGGGGCGCGCAAACATCGCTAGCTTAAACGCGTCTGAAACGCGCGCAAAGGCTAGGTGGGGGTTGGGCGTGATCAAGGGGTAAGAAGTTGGGGGGATTTTACTGGCATGTTCGGCGCGGATAAAGATCGCGCCCGCTTTGGTGTCTTTGAGTTTTTTCAAATAGGATTTTTGATCCACATAGCTCAAATGATTAGGGGTGGCGCTCTCTAAGGGGGCGATCCCGGCTACCTCAAAATCCTTGAAATTAGGGGGCAAGTTGATGTCTAATGGGTAGTGCTCCAACAACGCGCTTAAAGTCATGCAAACTCCTTTGTGGCAGAAATATCGATCATTTTAGCCAAATTGTGCGGGTCTAGACTCGCCTTGCCTACCAAAACCCCATCCACTGCGTCCAAATCTAAAATCTCCTCTACATTCTCCACTTGCACACTCCCCCCATAGACAATCAGGGGATCGGGTTGGAGTTTTTGGCGCAAACTCTCTAAAGTTTGGGCAATCATGCCACTTGTTGCGCTCACTCCCGTGCCAATCGCCCAAATGGGTTCGTAGGCAATCAAGAGTTTTGGGTAAGCTAAATCCAGCCCTTCTAATTGCCCTAGAAGATGTTTGAGCCATGTCTTCTCGCCCTGCTGGCGTTGCTCTAAATTCTCCCCAATGCAAAAGACAATCTGAAAGCCGTGCTGGGCAAAAAAATTAAACTTCTCTATACACAGAGAATCGCTTTCTTTTAGGAGTAAGCGCCGTTCGCTATGCCCAACTAGCACGCTTTTAATCTGTCTTTTTTGCAGGGCTTGCAAAGTGATTTCTCCGGTGAACGCCCCCTCTGGTGCGGGGTAGGCGTTTTGAGACCCTAAATAGAAACGCGTGTAGGTGTTTTCAAGCAGACCTAGCTCAAGCAAGGGGGGGAAAATGCCCACATAGGGAGCTGTGGCGGGCTTGAGCAGATTTTCTAGCGTCTCTAAATAGGCGGGTAAGTCTAAATTATAAGACTTAAAATTAGCTAAAACATATTTCATGGCACGCTCCACAGCATAAACTTGGACAATCTTAGCAAAAGATGGCAAAGATAACCCAAAAAGTATTATAATTTTGCTATCATTTTAGGAAAAGTAAGAAGGGAGTGGCATGCAGCAAGAGGAAATCATGGAGGGCTACTATGGCGTGAGCGCGGAGCGCAAGAAAAGCGGGGCGTATGCGAAATTGGATTTTTGGCAGAGCGCGACCGGACTTGTCTTGGCGTTGTTTATGATCGCGCATATGTTCTTTGTGAGCAGTATTTTAATTAGCGATCGCGCGATGTATGCGGTAACGAAGTTTTTTGAGGGGAGTTTGTTCATCAGGGCAGGCGAGCCGGCTATTGTGAGCGCGGTAGCGGCCGGGGTGATTGTGATCTTAGTCGCGCATGCCTTTTTGGCGTTGCGCAAATTCCCCATCAACTACCGCCAATACAAGATCTTTAAGACACACAGGCATTTAATGCAACATGGCGACACCACGCTATGGTTTATCCAAGTGGGTACGGGCTTTGCGATGTTCTTCTTGGCTAGCGTGCATCTCTTTGTGATGCTCACCGCGCCGCATAGTATCGGACCGCATGCCTCTTCTTACCGCTTTGTCAGCCAACATTTTTGGTTGCTCTATATCTTCTTACTCTTTGCTGTGGAGTTGCATGGGTCTATTGGGCTCTATCGCCTAGCCATCAAATGGGGTTGGTTTAAGAATTTGGGCATTGAGGGCTTGCGCAAAGCCAAATGGGGCATGAGCGCGTTTTTCATCGTGCTAGGTTTGCTCACCTATGGAGCTTATGTCAAAAAGGGGCTTACCCAAAAACATGAGGGGATCATGAGCATACAGCAGGCGATCCAACTAGATGAAGAATTGCACAAGGAAGGAAAAGAATGAACATTATCTATTGCGATGCGTTAGTGGTGGGCGGGGGCTTGGCGGGTTTGCGCGCGAGCATTGCGTGCAAACAAAGGGGGTTGCACACCATCGTGCTCTCTTTAGTGCCTGTAAGGCGTTCCCACTCAGCAGCTGCCCAAGGGGGGATGCAGGCGAGTTTGGGCAATGCCAAGATGAGCGAGGGAGACAATGAAGACCTACACTTTTTGGATACGGTGAAAGGGAGCGACTGGGGTTGCGATCAGCAAGTGGCGCGCATGTTTGTAACCACCGCGCCCAAAGCCATTAGAGAGTTAGCCAGCTGGGGCGTGCCCTGGACGCGCATTAAAAAGGGCGATAGGCCGGCTGTGATCAATGGCGAGCATGTTACTATCACCGAGAGAGAGGATCGCCATGGCTATATCCAAAGCCGCGACTTTGGGGGCACAAAAAAGTGGCGCACCTGCTTTACCGCTGATGCCACCGGGCATACCATGCTCTATGCAGTCGCTAACGAAGCGTTGCGCTACAATGTAGATATTCAGGATCGTAAAGAAGTGTTAGCATTGATTCACCATGAGGGCGTGTGTTATGGGGCAGTGGTGCGCGATCTCATTACCGGGAGCTTGAGTGCCTATGTCTCTAAGGGCACGCTACTAGCCACCGGGGGCTATGGACGGGTGTACAAACACACCACCAACGCGGTGATTTGCGATGGGGTGGGGATTGCTTGCGCGCTAGAAACCGGGGTAGCCAAGCTGGGCAATATGGAAGCTGTGCAGTTTCACCCCACCGCTTTAGTACCTAGCGGGATTTTGATGACAGAGGGGTGTCGAGGAGATGGAGGCGTGTTGCGTGATAAGGATGGCTATCGCTTCATGCCCGACTATGAACCTGAGAAAAAAGAGCTAGCTAGCCGCGATGTGGTGAGTCGACGTATTTTGGAGCATATTAAGAGTGGTAAGGGTGTACCCTCTCCTTATGGTGAACATGTATGGCTGGATATTTCCATTCTAGGACGCGCGCATGTGGAGAAAAACTTACGCGATGTCCAAGATATCGCTAAAACCTTTGCAGGGATTGATCCGGCTGATGAAGGCTCTAAGGGCTGGGTGCCCATCAAGCCCATGCAACACTACTCTATGGGAGGCTTGCGCACCAATTACAAGGGCGAGAGCCATCTCAAAGGGCTCTTTTGTGCGGGCGAAGCAGCATGTTGGGATTTGCATGGGTTTAACCGCTTGGGGGGAAATTCTGTGAGCGAGGCGGTGGTCGCTGGGATGATCATCGGGGATTACTTCGCCCAACACTGCGCGCAAGCCAGCATAGACATCAATACCCAAATCGCCCAGAATTTTATCCAACACACCCAAGATTACTTGCAAGGGCTTTTGCACAATGAAGGCAAGGAAGATGTTTATCAAATTAGGGAGCGCATGCGCGAGATTATGGATGAAAAAGTCGGAGTCTTTAGAGAGGGCGCGATCTTAGAAGAAGCTGTTCACGAGTTAGAAGCGCTCTACAAACGTGCTTTACATATTCATGTCAAAAACAAGAAAACCCATAACAACCCCGAATTAGAAGACGCGTACCGCACTCAAAAAATGCTCAAGCTGGCATTATGTATCGCTAAGGGCGCGCTGGATCGCACGGAGAGTCGCGGGGCGCACACCCGCACGGATTTCCCCAAACGCGACGATGCGCAGTGGTTGAAGCGCACTTTAGCCTCATGGCAAGACCCCATGCAAACTTTACCCACTCTAGAATATGAAGAATTGGATATTATGCGCATGGAGATCAGCCCTGACTTTAGGGGTTATGGGGCTAAGGGCAATTTTATTCCCCACCCACTCAAAGAACAGCGGGACGCAGAAATCGCCAAAATCACCGAAGAGATTAAGGCGCGGGGAGGAGATCGTTATGCCCTGCAAGAGGCGCTCATGCCCTTTGATTTACAGCCCCAGTATAAAGCCCGCAACATCAGACTAGGAGAAAACTCATGAGTCGCACCATCACCATCAAAGCCCTAAAGTTTGACCCCCAAAGCGCGGTGTCTAAACCCCATTTTAAAGAGTATCAGCTCGAAGAAATCCCCTCTATGACACTCTTTATTGCTCTGGGCATTATTCGTGAAACTTTGGATCCAGATTTGAGTTTTGATTTTGTGTGCCGGGCGGGGATTTGTGGGAGCTGTGCGATGATGGTCAATGGTCGCCCGCGCTTAGCGTGTAAAACGCTCACTTCTAGCTTTAATGAGGGAGTGATCACTCTAATGCCCATGCCCTCCTTCCCCTTGATCAAGGATTTGAGCGTGAATACGGGCGAGTGGTTTTTTGGCATGACCAAGCGCGTGGAAAGCTGGGCACACCACCGCAAAGAGGTGGACATTACTCAGCCTGAAGAGCGTATCGATCCGGATGAAGCCCAAGCGGTGTTTGAGCTGGATCGTTGTATTGAATGTGGGTGTTGCATCGCTGCGTGCGGGACCAAGTTGATGCGTGAAAATTTCATCGGGGCTGCTGGGCTAAACCGCGCGATGCGCTTTCTCATCGATTCGCATGACGAGCGCACCGATGAGGATTTTTACGAATTAGTGGGTGATGATGATGGGATTTTTGGATGCATGAGTTTAATTGGTTGCCATGACACCTGCCCTAAAGAAATCCCCCTACAAGAGAGTTTGGCGGAATTACGCAACCGCATGGTGAAGGTGGGTAGAGGGCGTTAAGGAATTCTATCGGCTTTGTATTATCAAATCTATAAGCCTGAAGCCATGGGGATGTGAAGCGCCTCACCGGTGTTTTACATTGCGATTTGGTGTGGAGTTGAAACACGGACTCCTGAAGGAGAAGTTGTAGGAGTGGCTGAAGGGCAGGCTTTGAGAGCGGCACAATCTCCTAGCTTTAGCTGTAGCTATGGAGGGCGTGCTGGACCGGCTCTACATTTGCGTCTTTGGTTTTATTGCTTCGCATTGTTATGGATGGTTTTATTTGCTGGGTGCACCATCATTCGACAACAAGGACCCTACACCCTTTCTCAATTAGAACGCTATGACCCTAAACAAACCCCCATCGCCCGTGTTTACGCCACATCTTTAGCCAGCAAGCCCGCGCAGAGTTTGGGTTTTCTCCTGCAAGAGGGCGATCAAGCTCTTTTGCAACGCATCGCGCTCATCCGCATGGCAGCGCACAATATTGATATCCAAACCTACATTTATAAGAATGATATCTCATCGCGAGCAATGATGTTTGAACTCTATAGGGCAGCTAACCGGGGGGTGAAAGTGCGACTTTTGATCGATGATAATGGTTTAGATTCAGATATGTCGGACATTATTATGCTAGACACCCACCCCAATATTGAAGTCAAGATTTTCAACCCCTATCGCGCGCGCAATAGAGGCTTGCGTATTTTTGAGATGTTGGCCGATTACGATCGGATTAAAAAGCGTATGCACAATAAACTTTTCATTGTGGACAATATCGCCTTAGTTATTGGGGGGCGTAATATCGCCGATGTGTATTTTGACAATGACTTAGAAGAAAACTTTTTGGACATGGACGCGTTGTTTTTGGGTGTCGTAAGCTTACAGGCTAAAAAAAGTTTTTTAGAATATTGGAATTTTTTTGGGGCAATCCCTGCGCACCTCTTGCCCAGCCACTCTAAATTAAAAAAGTATGCTAAAACCTATCAAAGTCGTCTTTCTAAGATTCTCTACCCTCCCAATCAACATACACACTATGAAGACCATGTCTTAGAATTTATCCACGATTTCACACATAAAAAACAAATTGTTTATCAAGGTGTAGCCTCCTTTATTGCCGATAGCCCTGATAAAATCAACGCGCCCCACCCTAGCTCACCCATCAAGCAAGCCCTTAAGGCGATTTTGGCGCGTACTACCAACTCTCTTTACATCGCCTCCTCTTATTTGATTCCCGGGCGCGCGCTTTTAAAGTTGTTTACCCAAAAATTGCAAGAGGGCTTAGAGCTCAATATTTTGACTAATTCGCTTGCTTCTACCGATGCAATTGTGGTCTATGGGGCATGGGAGCGCTATGCTAAAAGATTAGTGGATGCGGGGGCTAATGTCTATGAAACCAAGAGTGATCTCTCCAAATACGCCCGCTACACGCGTAGGGGGCTCAAGCTGAAAATCCGCGGGCGACTTAAAAACTCTTTGCATAGTAAAACTTTGATCTTTGATGGGCATAAAACTTGGATTGGGAGCTTCAATCTAGACGCACGCTCAGAAAGCATTAACACCGAATCGGTAGTAATCTTTGACAACAAAGATTTCGCGCTTCACCTACAAGGACTGATGCAAGAACAGATGCAAGAGAGTTGGCATTTGCTCGTGATCAAACACGCCTTGCGCCATAAACTTATGTGGGAAGGAGTAGAGAATGGACATGTCATCCTCTATGATAAACCTCCTAACACTTCCGCTTTTTTGCGCTTCATCAAGGATTGGTCCAAAATGTTACCTGAGAGTGAGCTATAGGGAATATTTTTTAGAAAATTTGGTTATAATGGCGCTCGCATGGGCGGTGGTTGCTCTAGGTTTCTTAGAGAGGAAAGTCCGAGCTACTTAAGACAGGATTCCATTTAACGAATGGCTAGCGTAAGCTAAGGGAAAGTGCCACAGAAATAAACCGCTCTTTTAGAGTAAGGGTGAAAAGGTGGGGTAAGAGCCCACCGCGCCCCAAGCAATTGGGGTGGACCAGGTAAACCCAATCCGTAGCAAGAAGCGCATGGTAAGAGTCTTAAACAAAGCACTTCGCACGAGGTGGGTTGCAAAACCCATCCTAGATAAATAACCACCCACGACAGAACTCGGCTTATGCCCATGCAACCACTACCAAAAGGATCGCATGCACCAAAGCGTTTTACTTCAAGAAGTGATCGATGCGTTTGCTCCTCTCGCTCACATTAAAGACCCCTTGTTGATCGATTGTACTTTGGGCTTAGGGGGGCATACTCTAGCTTTATTGCAGACCTACCCTCATTTACGCGTGATCGGCATTGATAGAGATGAGGAAGCGCTCTCCCTAGCCCAACAACGCTTAGCAGACTATACCCCCCGTTTTACTTACCGCTATGGGGCTTATCAAGACATTATCGCTGAGCTCCTCCAAGAGGGGGTGTGGGCAGATTGTGATGGCGTGTTGGCAGATTTGGGAGTGAGTTCTTTGCAACTAGATAGCAATGCGCGGGGCTTTGGCTTTAACGCGCCCACTTTGGACATGCGCATGGACACTAATGCCTCCTTGAGCGCGTATAAAGTGATCAACCACTACAGCCCCTACGAATTAGAACGCGTGTTGGAGCGCGGAGAGGTGCGCGGGGCTAAAAAAATCGCCTCCCTCATCGTGCAAAGACGACACCAACGCTTGTTTGAAGAAGCCAAAGACTTAGCCAGCTTTTTAGGCGCGCACACCAAGCGCCACAAGCACCATCCGGCCACTTTAGTGTTTCAGGCGGTCCGCATGGAAGTCAATGACGAAATGGGCAATTTGCGCGCGCTTTTAGATCATGCTAAGGAGTTAAAACACGCCCTGCTCGCCATTATTTCCTTTCATTCTTTAGAGGATAGGCAAGTCAAACATGCCTTTAAAGAGTTTGCTCTAGATGATGGCCTAATTTTGACCAAAAAGCCCATCACCCCCGGTGCGCTAGAATTGCAACAAAACCCCCGCGCACGGAGCGCTAAAATGCGTATATTTCATTTTCGAGGCTGCCCATGCCACACACACTTGCTCTAGACGAAGAACGCTTAGAAGAACGCCGTTTGCGCACCAGCGCACAGGAACGCGACGCGCTTTTTAGTGAAGAAACCATCGAGCGACAGGGAATTTCCCTAGCGTGGTTGCTCTTTGTTATTGTCGGATTGGTTTTTACCTTAATACTCTTTGCCCCAAAAATCTATTTAACCGACAATATTTACTATACCAGCAGAGCGATTCAAAAACTCAAAGGGCAGGAAAGTCTGCTTCAAGAAGAAAAACGCCAACTTCAACTAGAATTAGAAAAGCAACGCTACAAATACACCGTAGAAAACATGCCCTGATCGCCCCTAAGAGCAGGATAAAATTACCTCCCTAGTATCTTTTTTTTGTAAGTATTTTAAACCTTGTTTACTCAAGATTAGGCTAAAATAAAAAATCCCACTTAAAGGATTAGCATGGCAACTCATGACGATGCCTTGTTTAAGAAGATTTCAGAACGACTTGAAGTCCTTAAAAGCTTGAGCGCCCACAACGCTGACAAAGATATCCATGAAGAGATGACCAAAAAGGGCATCGAGCGACGCGACTTGATGAAATGGATCGGAGCGATGACCGCTACTTTAGCCTTGCCCGCAAGTTTTACACCCTTAGTTGCACAAGCCGTAGAGATGGCTAATCGTCTACCCGTCATTTGGTTACACATGGCAGAATGCACGGGCTGTAGCGAGAGCTTGCTTAGAAGCGAAGACCCTAGCATTGATAGCATCATCTTTGATTATATCAATTTGGAATACCATGAAACCATCATGGTAGCCAGTGGACACCAAGCCGATTTGAGCCTAGAACAGGCGATTGAAAAGCACAAGGGGAATTACATTCTCATGGTAGAGGGGGGAATCCCTCAGGGCACAGAATACTTTTTAACGATGGGCGCACAAGGACGCACAGGCGCACAAGAATGTATCCATGCCGCCAAACACGCCAAAGCCATTTTTGCTATTGGGACTTGTTCGAGCTTTGGGGGTGTACAGGCAGCCTACCCTAATCCCTCCAACGCACAGGCTTTAAGCAAGATCATCAGCCAGCCCATTATCAATGTCCCCGGTTGCCCTCCTAGCGAAAAAAATATCGTAGGCAATGTGATCTACTTTTTGATGTTTGACGCGTTGCCCCGCCTAGATGCTTTCAACCGCCCAACTTGGGCTTATGGCAGACGCGTGCATGATTTGTGCGAACGACGCGGACATTTTGACGCAGGCGAGTTTGTGCAACATTTTGGCGATGAGAACGCCAAAGAGGGTTTCTGTCTGTACAAAGTGGGCTGTAAAGGTCCTTACACCTTTAACAACTGCTCCACCTTGCGCTTTAACTCCCACACCTCTTGGCCCATCCAGGCTGGGCATGGCTGTATTGGGTGCTCTGAGCCCAATTTTTGGGATACCATGAGTCCCTTTGAAGAGCCCATTTCTAACCGCCTCATTGTGCCTATTACGAGCGCCTTTGGAGGAGCAGGAGCGGATAAGGTCGCTGATAGTGTGGGTATCATTGCTTTGAGCGCGAGTGCGATAGGAATTGCCATGCACGCGCTTTTAGCTGGACTCAAAAAGGATGATCAAGGAGATGCCCATGTCTAAAAAAATTATTGTCGATCCCATTACCCGTATTGAAGGGCATTTACGCATCGAAGTGGTGGTGGATGACAACAATGTCATCACCGATGCGCATTCTTCCTCTACCCTCTTTAGGGGACTAGAGACCATTATCAAACACCGCGACCCACGCGATGCGGGCTTTATCGCCCAGCGCATTTGTGGGGTGTGTACTTATTCGCATTACAAGGCGGGCATTAGCGCAGTGGAGAATGCCCTAGGCATCACCCCGCCCCTAAACGCCCAACTGGTGCGCTCTTTGATGAATATTGCCCTGATCTTGCATGACCATGTGGTGCATTTCTACACCTTGCATGGGCTAGATTGGTGCGATTTGCTCAGCGCGCTCAAAGCCGACCCTAAAAAGGCGAGCCAAATTGCCTTTGAATATTGTGATTACCCCTTAGATACGGGCGAGGACGCGCTTAAAGCGGTGCAAAAACGCGTGGGCGACTTTGCCAAACAGGGGGCGCTAGGTCCCTTTGCCAATGGCTATTATGGGCATAAAACCTACCACTTGAGCCCAGAGCAAAATTTGATCGTACTTTCGCATTATCTCAATCTCTTAGCCATCCAAAGAGAAGCAGCCAAGATGACAGCCATTTTTGGAGCCAAACAACCCCACCCCCAAAGTTTGACCGTGGGAGGGATCACTTCTGTGCGCGATGTGCTTGACCCCACCCGTTTAGCCGAATGGAAAAGCAAGTTTGAGACCGTGAAAAACTTTGTAGAGCGCGCGTATTATCCGGATTTAGTGATGGCTGCCAAGATGTTTAAAAACGAGCAAAGCGTTTTGCATGGTTGCGGGGTGAAGAATTTCATCGCCCATGAAGAGATTTTGCTCTCTAGAGGCAAATATCTTTTGAGTTCAGGGGTGGTGCTCAATGGCGATTTAAGCACCCTACACCCCATTAATGAGGATTGGATCAAAGAGGATGTTACGCACTCTTGGTATCAATACAGCACAAAAGAGGCGCAATTACACCCCTATGACGGGCAGACTACACCCCATTACACGGGTTTTAAAGAGGGGCAAAGTATAGGTTTGAGTGGCAAATTAGAACCTAGTAAGGTGCTAGACACACAAGGAAAATACTCTTGGATCAAAGCCCCGCGCTACAATGGCATGCCTATGGAGGTAGGACCTTTGGCTTCTTTGGCGGTGGGCTTGGCGGCTAAAAACCCCCACACTACAAAAGTCGCTACCCAGTTTTTAAAAGATACAGGCTTGCCCATAGAGGCAATTTTTAGCACGCTAGGGCGCACAGCAGCGCGTTGCTTAGAGGCTAAGATTTTGGTAGAAAATGGCTTGACCACCTTGCAATCTCTGATTGAAAATCTCAAATCCGATCAGAGCACCTGCGCGCCCTATGAAATTGACAAAAATAAGGAGTATAAGGGGCGCTACATCGGGCAAGTGCCAAGAGGGATGTTAAGCCACTGGGTGCGCATTAAAAACGGGGTGGTGGAGAATTACCAAGCGGTGGTACCCTCCACTTGGAACGCGGGCGCGCGTGATGAAAAGGGGCAAAGTGGACCTTATGAAATGAGTCTGATAGGCACACAAATCGCTGATTTGACCCAGCCCTTAGAAATTATCCGCACCATTCACTCCTTTGATCCTTGCATTGCTTGCTCGGTGCACTTGATGGATATGAAAGGACAGGATTTAGGCGAGTTTAGAGTTGATCCGAGTTTTGCACGCTTTGATAAAGTCAAAAAAGAGGAGGTGCATCATGCTTACCCCCAATAGTGCCTACTACCACCCACATAAAGAATATTCGGGTTGGGTGCGTCTGTTCCACTGGATACGCGCCTTAGCGATCTTTGCCTTGATGTTAACGGGCTTTTACATCGCCTATCCTTTTTTAGAACCCCACTCTAGCGTCTACCATGGCATGTATTTTCTACAAGCCTATATCCGTAGCGCACACATCATGCTAGGTTTTATCCTGATTGCCATTTCATTGTTTCGTTTTTATCTGTTTTTCTTCGATAAGAAAAGTCGTGCGGAGCGCATGTCTGTCAAAGGAGTTTTTAGCCAACGCACTTGGATCGAGCAACTCAAAGTGTATTTCCTCATCGGACATCGTCCTGAAATCAAAGGTGTTTACAACCCCTTGCAATTTGTGGCTTACTTCTCTTTATGCATGATGCTTGTCATCATTGCTTTAAGCGGGATTGTGCTTTATTATAATGTCTATCATCGGGGACTAGGGGGGGCTTTAGAGCCTTGCTTTAGATGGTTTGAGGTGCTTTGTGGGGGGTTGTCTAATGTGCGCTATATCCACCATCTAGCCACTTGGGGGATTTGCCTGTTTATCCCTGTGCACATTTATATGGTGGTTTTCCATTCTCTCAAATTCCCCGACGGGGGGGCGGATGTGATGATCAGTGGGCGGCGTTATTTGAAAGGCTAGCGTGGATATTTTGGTGTTGGGGGTGGGCAATATTTTGCTAGGCGATGAGGGCGTGGGGGTGCATCTGTGCCACCAGTTGAAATGTAGCTACCACTTCACACACAAGGGCAAGTTGACATTTATGGATGGGGGTACGATGGCGCAAGCGTTGATCCCTTGGATTGTAGAATACGATCGCATTTTGATTTTGGATTGCGTGAGTGTAGTGGGCGCGCAAGTGGGCGCGCTCTATTGCTTTGATTTCGATCAAATCCCTGCAGAAATCACTTGGGCAGGGAGCGCACATGAGGTAGAGATGTTGCAAACTTTGAAACTTACCGCCCTAATGGGAGACTTGCCTCTCACGACTATTATCGGGCTAGTGCCCGCTATCATGCAAGATAGAACTACCTTTGAACTTAGTCCGGATTTACTACAAGGGGCGCGCTTAGCCAAAGAGCACGCGCTCAAAATTTTGGCTCAATGGGGGGTACGCGCCACCCTCAAAGCCAAAGCACAGGATTTACAGCAGATTGCCTATCAATCTTATAGGAGGGCATTATCATGATTTTTGTGTTTAAATTTGAGTCTGTGGGAGAGTTTGGCGCTCAAGTTGGTGCGCTGTTTATGGACTTCTTAGCCCACCATGCCCACGCCAAAAACTTGCGCTATGCCACTTCTTTAGAACACTTCTATCTGCAAGCTACAGCAGAGCAAGCAGAGAATTTTGCCCAAATGCTGAGTCAACGCCTGCCAGTGGCGCTCAGTTTCCGCTTCGTAGGTGTAGAAATAACGCAAGATATTAATGCAGAGTGGCAAGATTGTGAAAGGGTGTGCCCGCCTATTGATGTGTTAGAAGAGCGTGTTGCGCTAGATCAAGGACTTTTAGAGCCCCATTTCTCTTCTTTTATCTATAAAAATCAAACCTGCTACACTCCCCAGCAGGTACAAGAATCTCTTAAGGACATGGTGTGCACTTTGCAGGGAGGAGGGAGTTTAGAAGTTAAAACCTCTAGGGGGGTTAAAACCCTCTCTTGTACCTATCTAGAAGGGGCTAAGGTCTTGTTTTTGGATTTGGCTAGCGTGCTCTCTTTAACGCGTAGCGATTCTAAGAGTGCGCAGGTGTTGTGCGCCTTTGAAAAGCCTAGTATTATTGCCACTCTTAAAGAAGTTTTTGTTAATGAATTTAAGAATTTAGAAATCTGTGCGTCCCTGCCCTATGATTTTGGGCTCGCCTTACTAGGGCATCGCTTGCTAGAAAAAGATATTTCCTATCTATTTTATAAAGACAGCCTTACAGATCACAGCGATCTAAGTTATACTTGCACCGCTCCTAGCTTTCCTGAACAAACATTCAGCGTGGCTAAAAATGGACTTTTGCTTCCCCACACACGCACCCAAATGAGTCCCACTTTGGAATTTGTGAGCCAAGAGGCTCCTCAAGAACCTCATTTTCTTATATATTTGAATTTTGATCGCCCTAGTTGTTTTTGGGTTTATAGTGAGGGCTATAAACAGCTGATGAACCTACATTTAGAGACTCACCCTAGCTCGTTACTCAAGCAACTCCAAAGCAATGCTAAAGGGCGTAAGCTCTATGCTAACTATAAAAAAGCCTATCCTGAGTTGTGCGCGCGCCTAGAACAAGAACCCAGCACGCTCCAATTGCCTAGCGCAAACTTGATGGATTTTTTAGCCGGATTAGTGCAGGTGATGGGCTTTAGTCCCACACACAACACGCGCGCTATTACAACCTATGCGAAGACGTTCTTGCGGACTAAAGGTCCTCATATCGATTTTAAACTCACTAAAGAGCCTCTTAATCTCAACCCAGCACCCACGCTTAGGAGCGCGGTAAGCTACACGCTAGGGGGCACGGACGCGCCCACGATGTGCTTTGGCGTACTGGATTCTTTGGCAGAATTTTTAGGTAATATAATTTACGATGCGCATATTAAATTTGGCTTGGATCAAGTCTATTTGTGTGGCGATGTCTTTTTAGAAAAGGTCTTTTTAGATCTCTGTTTGCAGTACTTCCCCAAAGAATGCGCCCAGGTCTTCCCCTTGAAATACATGGATTATCAAACAAAAAGTACATGTGAACAAGCGTATACGACATCCCTATAGAGTTTTTGCTATCTATGAATAAGCGCCTTGCGCGTGTGCTTGTACCTTTATTGTTTATCTTGCTGTTGTTAGGGGCGTATTTGATCACACACAAGCCCCCCCAAACCCCCCAACCCCCTAAATGGAGTTTAGATAGAGGCGTGTTTTTAAGTGCCTCACAAGAACTCTATGATTCTATGTTAGGGGCGTTTAGAGAAACTATTAAAGGGATGTTATGCCCTAAGGGCTTTGATCCAGACATCTACTCGGTGGATATGGTTAAAAAGCACGCCCCCACTTGGATTAATCTAGCGAGCAAAATGGTAGATGCGCTCCCCACGATCAAAGCCATCCAAGCGCAGTTGCCCCCATCCCTTGCCCAAGAAATTAGAAGTTTTGAGATTTTGCATGTGATTGCGCGCATGCGCTACAAGATACCCCGCATGGATTGCTATGAAGATCCCAGTTTCTACACGATGATTGGAGATCCTGAAATCCAACCCCTCCACCCAGAGGTCTTTTTAGAAAATTTTTCTACCAGTTTGGAGGTGGTCTATCCCCTACTCATACAGGCGTTCAAGCAGGGCTTAGATTTAAAGGCATATCTGCGCTTTTTGGGCGAAAAGTCTAATATGCCCACTTTTTTAAGCGATTTGGACGCGTATTTAAAGAAAAATAAAGTAGATGCGCCCCAAAAGGGCACTTTTATCGCGCATTTGCAAGCTTTGCAATTCAGCACGCGGGCGTATCTTTTTATCGCAGAAAATTGGCAGAGGAGTGGCTTAGGCGATTATGAGAGAGATAGTTATTATTCCAAGATCAATCAGCCTCTAGGTCTGTCCTTATCCACCATGCGATCTTTAAGCCATGCCTATCTCTTTGCTATCCATGCGCGCCTAGAGGGGATCACTGAAGTCAATTGGGAGATGAGTCCCACGCTCGAATATAGCTTGCCCAAGATGGTGCAAGATTTTTTCCATAATTTTCGCCTTCTTGCCTTCAAACAACCCTGCCTCTATCTCACCCCCCAAAACACGATCCAAACCTTCCCCTCCAAAGAACCCCTTTGCCAAATCCTCAAGGACAACCCCCCTAATGTCGGCGCGCCCCTGCCTAAAGGTTTGGTGCAAGCCTTTCAAAACGCCCAAGATTTTCTCATACAGACTTTTAATGCTCATAATAATTATGGTGAAAAGAAAATCACCTTTGCACAGATCAGGTCCCCCCTAAGCCAACACCTACAAGCCATAATTCAAGCCACCCCCCTACTAGCCCCCCTCAAAGACAAAGAGTGGGATCATCTGCTAGATTACACACAATCCCAGCTTTTAACCCTCTTGCAAGCTTATATGCGCAAAGCCAATGAGACAAGTAACGATCTCCACCGCATCATACGCCCCGCCACCTTTATTGTACAAGATTATTTACACATGCTAGATTTAATCTACCCCCCTTTGCTCCAAGCCAAAAAGCAAGGGCTGGATCCTAGCTTGTATTTAAAAGCCTTGCAAGTTTCTAAGCCCCTGCAAGTTAGACCCTGTAAAAACCCTTGCAGTCCCACCCCTGACATCGCCTCTAGGAGCTATCCTAAGGATTTAATGGGCATGCGTTTAGCCCAAAAATTGGCTTTGCACCAAAGAATAGTCCCCAAGCCTTGCAATCGTAACTCTACCGACTATTGTATAGAGTGGGACGATCTCCAATGGGATTTAGCTAGCCAATGGCTTAAGAGTATGGACACACACACCCAAGAAGTCTTTCAATTATGGGATTTGCACGCCCAAAGACGCGTAGAAGCGTTTTTGTATAACCAAGAGTTTTATATGGATAGTATCCAAAGACCTGAACTCATCTCGGCGGAGCGTTTGCGCGCTAATCCCACCCCCTGCTTTGCTCCCCAATACCTAAGCGCGCAGAGCGTGCAAAATTGCCAGCATATCTTTAAAGCCCAGAGTTTTAACCCCCTCTATTTTAGCCATTACTTAAGAAGTGTTAGACTCTTGAGCATAGGCAATAGCCCCTGCTTGTATTTGGATTCTCAAGAACAATTGAGCGGTTTTGACTCCAAAGAGCCCGCATGCCTTGCCCTGCAAGCTTGGGCACTCACCACCCCACCCAAAGAGTCCACTTTACCCGCTGTGTTCTTACAAAATCTAGATTCTATGCGCGCCCAGATTCGACATGCCCTGCAAAATGCCCCCTGCAAGCAAAACGCGCCCCTTTTAAAACCCCTCCTCCCCAGCTTAGAACAACAAGCCCAAAATGCCCCGCTTCATCCATCCGTTCACAAAAACATCTCAAGGTGCTTTGGACTCTCTTTGGCGTGCATGAAAACACCACCCCACAGATTCAAATCTATCATGCAATTCTAAGCGCGCACAAAGCTCCGCTTCTCCTATGTCTATAAAGTTAGCGTGACTCCAATGAGGCAAATACTACCCTTGCTTTAAACCGCCAAGGTCTAGCCTAGTTTCTGTACCCACTCCTAAACTTCTAAACTGTGTTTAGTTGTGGCTCAAACTTTTTTTGAAACCTGCTTGGTTTGATCTTAGGGTATTTGGGCTAAAATAGCGCGATGATACACTTTGCCCATCTTGCTGAAGAACCCTTGAAAAACGCCATTAGAGAACGCTATTTTAAAGAGTTTATCTGCAGTGGGGATAAAATTGACTTTCAAATTTACGCCCCTAAAGAGCAACTCCCAAGACCCCTTTTGAGCGCAGAGGCTAAGGCGGGGGTGTATGACCCTAAAAAAGCCTTGACCCAACTTGTCCTGACACTGCTAAAATACCCCCAAGAGTACTTAGCCCCCTTCTTAGGGGCGTTTGATAGCACGCGCTTTAGTGTGCTGGACACACTGAAGCTAGAACCCCTTTTAGCCAAACTCTCTAAGAAGAGCTACACCAGCGCGCCTAGTAATACGCAATCTGCAGAGTTTCAAGAGGTTTATACCCTCCTAAGCCCGCTCTTAGACACTCACCTCACACATTATGAATTTGCAACCCAAGAAAAGGAGTTAAAAAGTTTTATCCAATCTCTACACACCATCCCGAAATTAGCGACCCCCATTGACAAAAATAACTTTGTGCATGTCTATCAAGCGTGGGTACAAAAGGTCAAACCTTCTATTAATTTAGATTGGTCTAGGGCTAAACAAGCGGGCATTTTAGACACAGATTTTTACCTAGCCGATCTGCTCTGTGAGAATAACCACACCACCGGCAAGCTCAACACCCGCTTAGTCGGAGATCATTACCAATTTGATAGAGAGATCGATCCGCTAGGGCTCTTTAGCACCAAAAGCGTGGAGTTTAAGGACAAACAACAAGCCCATCAAGAGTTTTGGAGGACCTACAAGCGTCCCCCCGCTGAACAATATCAAGATTTCATCACTGATAGGCGCGATCTTTTAGTGCCCCCTGATGTGCGCGAGCGCAAGGGCGCGTTTTACACCCCCTTAAAATGGGCGATCAAATCCCAAGAGTGTTTAGCCCACTATTTAGGGGATAATTTTCAAGAAGAGTATTTCATTTGGGATTGCGCGGCCGGGACGGGCAATTTATTAGCCGGGCTCTCTAATGCTTATAATATCTTTGCGAGCACCCTAGATAAAAACGATGTGGCGATCATCAAAGAGCACGCGCTAAAAGGGCAACTAGCCCTCAGAGAGGATCATATTTTTCAATTTGACTTTTTAAAAGACTCCCTAGACAAAGTCCCAAAAGAGCTTAAAGGTATTTTAAATAACCCCCACCAGCGCGCTAAACTCATTTTCTACATCAACCCCCCCTATGCGGAGGCGGGGAGCAAGACTCAGATCTCTAACACGGGCAAGAATAAAGACGGTGTCGCGTTCTCTGCGGTGGCTGAAAAATACGCTAAAGAATTGGGCAAAGCCCGTAACGAACTCTTTGCGCAGTTTTTCATGCGCATTCTCAAAGAGATCGCCCCCTTAGAAGCAAAAACCCAAGTTAAGGAGACCCCCCTTACGGGGAGGCATTGCGCACGAATGCCAAAACCGGCACGAACGCCAAAACAACAAGAATTACAAAACGCTAGGGGGTTAAGCCCCCAACAAGAAAACTTAATCTACAATGATACGCCATGTTTCTTGGACATGGCTGGCTCCTTTCTTGGTTTTGCCCCCTCTTTGGGGGCAGGTGATTTTAACCAACCTCCACTTAAAATTAAGGGTCCTATCTTAGCGAGTTTCTCCAAGCTCAAATACCTAAATTCGAGCAATTTTAAAACCTTTAGAGAGCATTTTAAAGCGCGCTTTTTGGGGGGTTTCATGGTCCCAGCCTCTAGCTTTGATCATGTCAAGGGGAGCTTTCCTATTGGGTTTTTGGTGTGGGATTTGGGCGCGCCACCCCCCCCCCCCCCCCACCCCCCACCCCCCCCCCCACCCCCCCCCCTCCCCCCCCTCCTTCGTCGGTGGAGGGGGGGGGGGGGGGGGGGGGGGGGGGGGGGGGGGGGGGGGGGGGGGGGGGGGGGGGGGGGGGGGGGGGGGGGGGGGGGGGGGGGGGGGGGGGGGGGGGGGGGGGGGGGGGGGGGGGGGGGGGTTGGGTGGACGTCGGCTTTTGT
>NZ_FZMF01000067.1 GCF_900197685.1 Helicobacter baculiformis
TGTTCTTTGACATCCAAGCAAGAGAGTCTTGAAGCGCAAACGCTGGGTTTATAACCCATTTGTTTTCAAGGTCTCTTTATAAACGAACAACGCTATCACTTTGTGAGTTTTAAAGAGCGATGGATTTAACTTAACTTTATGGAGAGTTTGATCCTGGCTCAGAGTGAACGCTGGCGGCGTGCCTAATACATGCAAGTCGAACGATGAAGCCTAGCTTGCTAGGCGGATTAGTGGCGCACGGGTGAGTAACGCATAGATGACATGCCCTTTAGTTTGGGATAGCCACTAGAAATGGTGATTAATACCAAATATTACCCTACGGGGGAAAGATTTATCGCTAAAGGATTGGTCTATGTCCTATCAGCTTGTTGGTGAGGTAAAGGCTCACCAAGGCTATGACGGGTATCCGGCCTGAGAGGGTGAACGGACACACTGGAACTGAGACACGGTCCAGACTCCTACGGGAGGCAGCAGTAGGGAATATTGCTCAATGGGCGCAAGCCTGAAGCAGCAACGCCGCGTGGAGGATGAAGGTTTTAGGATTGTAAACTCCTTTTGTCAGAGAAGATAATGACGGTATCTGACGAATAAGCACCGGCTAACTCCGTGCCAGCAGCCGCGGTAATACGGAGGGTGCAAGCGTTACTCGGAATCACTGGGCGTAAAGAGTGCGTAGGCGGGGTTGTAAGTCAGGTGTGAAATCCTATGGCTTAACCATAGAACTGCATTTGAAACTACAACCCTAGAGTGTGGGAGAGGCAGGTGGAATTCTTGGTGTAGGGGTAAAATCCGTAGAGATCAAGAGGAATACTCATTGCGAAGGCGACCTGCTGGAACAATACTGACGCTGATTGCACGAAAGCGTGGGGAGCAAACAGGATTAGATACCCTGGTAGTCCACGCCCTAAACGATGGATGCTAGTTGTTGGGGGGCTTTGTCCTCCCAGTAATGCAGCTAACGCCTTAAGCATCCCGCCTGGGGAGTACGGTCGCAAGATTAAAACTCAAAGGAATAGACGGGGACCCGCACAAGCGGTGGAGCATGTGGTTTAATTCGAAGATACACGAAGAACCTTACCTAGGCTTGACATTGAAGGAATCTGCTAGAAATAGCGGGGTGTCTAGCTTGCTAGACCCTGAAAACAGGTGCTGCACGGCTGTCGTCAGCTCGTGTCGTGAGATGTTGGGTTAAGTCCCGCAACGAGCGCAACCCTCTTTCTTAGTTGCTAACAGGTTAAGCTGAGCTCTCTAAGAAGACTGCCTGCGTAAGCAGGAGGAAGGTGAGGACGACGTCAAGTCATCATGGCCCTTACGCCTAGGGCTACACACGTGCTACAATGGGGTGCACAAAGAGATGCAATGCCGCGAGGTTGAGCTAATCTTAAAAACATCTCTCAGTTCGGATTGCAGGCTGCAACTCGCCTGCATGAAGCTGGAATCGCTAGTAATCGCAAATCAGCCATGTTGCGGTGAATACGTTCCCGGGTCTTGTACTCACCGCCCGTCACACCATGGGAGTTGTGTTTGCCTTAAGTCAGGATGCTAAAGTAGCTACTGCCCACGGCACACACAGCGACTGGGGTGAAGTCGTAACAAGGTAACCGTAGGTGAACCTGCGGTTGGATCACCTCCTTTCTTAGAGAATTGCCTTTAGCATTCGTTTGCTATAGGCTATAGCGTTGCGCTTTAGACTCTCTTGCTTGGGTGTTGGGAATTTTCTTTTTGTTTCTGTAGATCTTATTTCACCTGGGTAGTGGTCTCTGTATGAGTTTTTCAACTATCCTCTCCATCCATTTTTTTGCTCTGTTGCTTCCAGGTCCTGATTTTTTCATCGTGAGTTCGTATGCTCTAAAGACGGACTTTAAAAGTGCGTTTTTGGTCGTTTGTGGAGTTTCTTTAGCTATCCTCCTTTGGATTATCTTATCTTTGAGCGGACTACACATTATTTTTACAACTTTTCCTTTGATGAAAGTTTTATTGATTCTTTTAGGGATGTTTTATTTACTATACTTGGCTTTTTTGCTTTTAAAGAATTTGAAACAAGCAGAGGATTTTAAGGATCTAAGCTATACAGACAAACCTTTTCTTAGAGGGTTTTTGACAAATATTAGCAATGTTAAGGCTCTGTTTTATTTTGGCAGTATTTTTTCAAGCTTAAATTTTTCGCATAGTTTTTCTAATCTCAGTTTTCTTGTAATACTTCTGTTTCTAGAGAGTTTTTTATATTTTCTTGGTGTGGCTTTACTCTTTTCCAATCCTAAGATTAAAGCTTTGTATATCAAGCATTGCAAAAAGATAGATTTTGCCTGTGCTTTAATCTTTATCGGATTTGTTGTATATGTTTTCATTAATCTTGTAAGGGGCGCATAGATGATTAAAAATATAAAAACTTTAGATCAAGAAACTATCATAGATCTGTTGTATGGCAAAGCACATTTTTGTTCATTGGGATGCGTTTTTGATGAGAATATCATTGGTTTTTGGTATCAAAATACTTTAAAAACACGAAATAGGGCATTATCACAACGCTCCTCTTATAAAGAGAATCGGCATGGCGTATTATGAAAGCATGGAAAATGAAAACATTAGGAGAAGCTACTATGAGAATGCAAATAGAAATAATCTTTTGATTAAAGAGATTACTTTTCCATACATTTCTCCAATTGATTATATAATTTCTTATTTAGATGTTGTGTGGAATCAAGGCTGTAAGAGAGCTGTTTTTGAGGACTATAAGACATTTTCCGGTTTGATAAGGGTTTTAAATGAGAAGTCTGATATAGAGCCACATCAGGATGTTTTTAGGAGGGACAATTATCAGCTTTGGCAAAATTTGCCTATCAAGGAACAAATTGCTTTTAATTGTTTTTTAAGCGTTGCTGATGAAGGGGGAGAAATGGAGATATGGGATTTTAAGCTCAGTGATGAGGAATATCGGAGATTACAGCATAAAGATGAGAAATTGCGTTATGGGCTTGATAGAAATAAGGTTTTCTCTAAAAAGATAGAACATAGACCAAAATTGGGTGAAATAGTGTTGTTTAACGCTGGCTATTTACATGCAGTAAAAAAGGTAAAGAGGGGAAATAGATTGAGTATGTCAAGTTTTATAGGAATTATAGATGGTAGTGGTGCAGGTGTTAAATATTTGTAGTGAGGATGGGCATGTCTGATCTGGTATATTATCAGAACATGTATGGGGAGGGGCATGAGCAACGGGAAAAGCGCCCTTACTTTGTCATTTATCAAAATGAGCAGTTCGTCTTAGCGTTTCCAAAGACAACCCGAAATAAACAACATAAAGAATACCCTTCGCACAAGAATTATATTCTGGGTGATAGCGAGGTAATGATCGATCAACTACAAGTCATTCCAAAGGCACAGATATTAGAGCAGACCCGAGAAACAAAACTTAGTATCCAGTTACTGACTATGTCTATGTCAGCGCACAGAAAGCCGCTTATTGAGCATTTTTTAGAGCAGATCGTCTTACAAGATAAGCCTTATGAGACCAAAGCAGTTAAGGAGATTGCTTTTGGAGATATACTTTCCATGCGTAACGAAAACCCTATTCTAAATAAATATGATACCTTTATCGTGCTCTCTCATGCCAAATTTCATCTTTCTAGTATGTGTTTAGTCGCCCCTTGTAAACACAAATCGATCGTTTTTAAGTTATTGCATTGCATGGATTTTCAAGAAAGGGAATTTCAAATCAGAGATGACGACTATGTCAAAAAGTTAGAACCTACGGCTTTATATGATCAGATTAAGACATTTTTGAGCAAACTTTAAAGTCCACTCTAGATATGTAAATTACATCAACAACACGTCCGCGCATTGCACACGCATATAGGCTTAATTGAGTGTTCTCGTAGTGTTAAGATGGTGTTAAACTGAATATAAAAGGCTTAAAGGAGTCATGCATGGACCTTCACGCAACACTCCTAAACTTAAATATTAAGTGCACTCAAGTGTACTAAAAAGTTATTACCACATCGGCATATTTCATCTTTTTAAGACTCTCTTTAAAAACATGGACATAGTTCCTCTAAAAGCAAACTTTTAGAAATAGTGAGATATAATCGAAACTTTTATGGGCATTTGTTGTCTTCTTCCAAAAGAAGGTTTACTTGTGTTCATGGGCTTATAGCTCAGGTGGTTAGAGCGCACCCCTGATAAGGGTGAGGTCAGAGGTTCAAGTCCTCTTAAGCCCACCATCTCATTTTCATCTTCTTTTTTTTGGGGGATTAGCTCAGTTGGAAGAGCGCCTGCTTTGCACGCAGGAGGTCAGCGGTTCGAGCCCGCTATCCTCCACCAAAAGAGTTCATGCTTACGCGTATATTGGGTAGTGGATGTGGGTTTGTTGCTTTCATTGCTATGTACAAAAAAAGAGACAATGCTACGAATTTGCATGAGTTGCCCATAGAGTTGAAACTCCCAATGCCTAACTTCAAAGATCACTTATTTTATCTTTGTTAAAGGGCGCTTTGTTGACTTTGTGTTACCGCTCATCCTGATATCTCTAGAAGTCTAGATTTAGTTCAGATTGCAGCGTATGTTTAAATAAAGGCTTTTGCAAATACTGAGAATGTGGATTAGTCAAACTTATAGTATGATTAAGCTATTAAATTAACACTCAGAGACAAGGCACTTAATCATGGGTTTTAAAACGAAGATTTTGTTGGTCTTAGCAGGATTGCTTGTTATAACCTTTGCATCTATCATTGCTATTATCAATGCGTCAGCGAGTTCCAGTATCACCAAAACGATACAGCATTCGCTAAACACAGCTGTAACTCTCATATCCTCATCTCTAGTGGAGTGGAATAATAATATCCGTATGGGCTTAGTGAATACGGCTAAAGATTTAGAATTACAAGATTTTAAGGACATTGCACGCATTACGCAAATTTTACAATTTGTACACGATGGTATGGTTACAGAAAATACTTATGTGGGGTTTGAAGATGGGCGTGTAGTAGGCACAATGTCCAACATTCCTAAAGACTACGATCCAAGAAAGAGGAAGTGGTATCAGGCCACCCAGCAGAGTAATACTATGGTGATCAGTAACCCGTATAAAGATATTTTTACGGGTAAATGGATTCTTACTTATAGCGTGCCTTTATCCAAAAATGGCGTTTTTCAAGGCGTATTAGCCCTCGATATTAGTTTGGATAGCTTTGGTCATAATGAGAAAAAATTTTACTTTGATGGGGGACGAATCCATATCTTAGATCGTGATGCCTTTGTGTTGCGTTCACCCATTTTTGAACAGGGTTCTAACTACCGCGATAGTCATTCCTATACGGGTGGTAAGGAATTAACCGATCAGATCTTCTCTACCACTTCTGGCTTTTTAGAACATAGGGCTGTGGGGATCGATAAGTTCTTCGTTTATACAACGGTTCCGGGTTTAGGCTGGAAGGTATTGGGTGTTATTAATAAAAAAGATGCATTCAGAAATCTTAGAAATCTCCAATCGACATTACTGATCATAGCCATCAGTTCTATCCTTTTTGTCTTAGCCGTGCTTTTTGGAGTGATCCAATTTTTATTTAAACCCTTGATCAAACTTAGAGATTTGATCATTGAACTAGTGTCTGAAGAAGGGGATTTAACTAAAAGATTGGCTGTAAAGGGTAAAGACGAAATTGCGATAATTTCCAAGAATATCAATGCATTTTTAGGAAAAACTCAAGGGATTATTTCTCAAATCAAGGAAATTAGCTCTGAAAACACCAAAATAGCCAGTGCCCTACATAAAAGTTCTGATAATGTACAACGACACACTCAGGAAGAAACTAAACGCATTGCTCTTGCTGTAAACAATGGAAACCATATTGTAAGTAGTATTTTGCCGGTGCGAGCAACGCCGACCTTAACAACAAGCATCTTGTGCAAACGGGGGATACTCTAGGTGAGGTGCGCTCTAAAATCCAAGACTTCAGCGCTAACCTAGCGAACAACGCTCAATTGGGCGTAGAGTTTTCCAACAGGCTAGAAGAAACCTCTAAAAACACAGAGAATATCAAGGCTGTTCTAACGATTATCTCTGACATTGCCGATCAAACAAATTTGCTTGCACTCAATGCAGCGATCGAGGCCGCGCGGGCGGGCGAACATGGACGTGGCTTTGCGGTGGTGGCTGATGAAGTGCGTAAACTTGCCGAAAAGACGCAAAATAGCTTGACAGAAATTAACACAACTGTTAATGAAGTGGTGCAAAGTGTGAGCTCTATTAGCCAAAGTTTACACAGCAATGCCCAAGAAATTCTAAAAACTTCCGAACTCACCAGTGCCCTGCAAGAAATTGTTGATGCAAATGTACAAAATATCCAAACCGTGATCAATGCTACGACAAAAGATGTTGAGGAGTTTAAGGGAGTTGCCGACGCAACAAAAGCGATCGTGGAAGAAATCCAAGAAATCAGCAAATTTGCATCGTTAAATTATCAAAGTGTGCAGGATATGAGCAAAGCCAGCTCCTCTTTGAACGACATGGCAAGCGTCTTTGATCTTGAATTGGGTAAATTTAAAGTTTAATCTTGTTTTTACGACCGCTTACCACCCAATCCTTGAGTTGATCCACTTTTTGGGTAGAGTTTCCCATCTCTTTAGTATAAGAATAAATGGTATCCCGCTCATTATCATGCCAACGGCTATCCACTAGAGCAACAGAAGTTAGCTCCAACAATACGGCATGTTAGGCTTTGCTCAGCTCACTTAAAGGAGCTTCTTTTTCGCTAATGCTATGCTCGCATTGCTTCTTGATCACATCCAGCGCGCCTAGCTGCAACTCGTGCAACACGCCATCGGCTTCAATGACCTTTTCTAGCCAAATACAAAAACACTTGTTGCTGTTCCACATTTAAATCTTGGATAAACATATCCGCTCCTTGCTTAAAAACTAAAATACGAGGAGCATTGTAGCAAGAGAGAGAGCCAAGAGGCATTTGAAACAGATGCCCACATGAGAGGCATACAATAAAATCCAATCGGGTGTAGTGCAGTTAATGGGTTCTAAACACCCTTTGCAAATGGGCGCTGTAGTTTTGAAGATATTGTTCGACTTGGGGGTTTTTGCTCACATCATTGCAGATAAAAGTGGGCAGGGCGTGCATGCCTAAAAACTCGTGGGCTTTGTGTAGAGGGAAATATACGCCATCTACACCCATCCCCTCAAAGAATTCTTCTTTGTCTGTAAAAGCCTCTAAAGGCGCGTTCCAAGTGAGCGAAAACATGTATTGCTTGCCTTGCAACAACCCACCTCTGCCATAATTCTTAGTGGGGTTATCTAAAGTGCGTCCGTCATTTTTAAAGAGTCTGCCCCGTCCAGTGGTGAAAACCTCATCCATGTATTTTTTCACAATCCAAGGCGCGCCCATCCACCAACCGGGCATCTGCCAAATCAAAACATCCGCTTTTAGGATTTTTATAATCTCTTCTTCAATGTCATAGCCTTGATCGATTTGGGTTTGGGTGGTGCTATGCCCTAATTCTTGCAAGGTTTGCCATGCGTGGGCGTGTAAAGCCGCACTAAGTCTTGCGCCAGAACTGCCAAATTTCTTTGCTCCATTGAGCAGTAAAACATGTCGCATTAAAAATCCTTCAGGGTTACATCAAAACATAGAGGGGGATGGTGTCAAAGGGGGGACTTGAACCCCCGACCTCCGGCTTATGAGACCAGCGCTCTAGACCAGCTGAGCTACCTTGACAAAAACGCCTATTATAAAGGCATTTTGCTTAAAAATACTTGATTAGAGCATCACATCAAGGGCTTGGTAGGCTTGATCATAAGCGTTTTTATAGCGATCTACAAAATTTTGATCCAAACCTAGGGCTTTTTTGAACTGACTCTCTTGAATGGCTTGCAAGCCGTCAAATTTGCGTTCGATCTCTTTAGCGTCTTGTTGAATCTGCCCGCCATAAAAACTTGTCAAGCTGTAGAGCGACTGAGCGGCTAGGCGTTTTTCATTCTCATTCATCCCCGCCGTGGCGCGCAAAAACGCGCTGTACTCGTTATCGCTCATCAACTCCAAGACTAAAAAGCCATAAGTCTCGCGCTTTAAGCCATTGGGCTCGCGCTCCACTTTAGAGACCTCAGCGACCACTTCGGGCTGTTTTTCTCCCTTAGCGGGCGCGGGAGTTTCACCGCGTTCTAAATGAGACGCGTTCAACAGGGCATAGAGATTAGGTTGGTTGCGTATATCTTTAACTTCCATGAAATCCATCCTAAATCAAAGGTACACATCCAAAGCAAAAATTAGTCCAACTTGATCTTAAAGCCCTCCAATGGCTATAATAGCGCATGCAAACATTAGAATCACCCTTTTTTCCTCTCGATGCGCCCGCGCGCTTTTTTGCCTCCACCCATGCCCCTATTGCCTTTCACTTTAAAAAATGCTCTCGAGATTTTAGCGTGGTAGAAGAACCTCTTTACCCCTTTAGTGGGTGTGGGGAGCATGTCATTCTCAGGGTACGCAAGAAGGACAAGAGTACTTGGGAGATGCTCTCCATGCTCTCTGCCGTGAGCGGGTGCAAAATCTCAGAATTTGGTTATGCCGGGTTAAAGGACAAGCAAGCCATCAGCACGCAATACATTTCTCTGCCCAAAATCCACGCCCCCACCCTCGAAAAACACGCCCCTACTCTGCTAGAGCATGGTATTAAGATTTTAGAAATCAACGCCCATAACCATAAAATCCGCTTAGGGCATCTCAAGGGTAACCACTTCTTTATGCGCTTAAAAAAACTCAAACCACTAGATGCGCGCAAAATAGAGCAGGTGCTAGACTTTTTAAAGGTGTATGGCTTCCCTAATTACTTTGGGGCGCAACGCTTTGGCAAGAGTGGGGATAATTTTAAACAGGCGCACACCCATCATAAAAAGCTCAACGCCTTTTTTCTCTCCAGTTATCAAAGCCATCTGTTCAACCATTGGTTGAGCACGCGCATGCGCTTGAACACGCTACTAGCCCACTTCTCCCCCCAAGAGATCCGCTCTGAATTTGCCAGTTTAGACCTAGACACCCTCAAAGCCCTCCAAGATCAAGAACACTATTTTAAACTCTTAGAGGGGGATATTCTGTGCCATTATCCCTTTGGCAAATACTTTGAACATGACGACCCACACAATTGCGCGCGCCTGCGCGCCCAAGAGATTGCCCCTACCGGTTTGCTCACCGGGCAAAAAGCACTCCATGCCAAAGAACTAGCATGGCATTTAGAGCGCCCCTATGTGCACCCCTTGAACACTAAGGGAGATCGCCGTTACGCGTTAGTCTTCCCTAGTGATGTGCGTTTTACCTATCTCCCTCAAGAAGCCCATGGCAAATTAGAATTTTTTCTGCCCAAGGGGGCGTATGCCACGATCTTTTTAGAAGAGATCGCCGGGCGCATTCTATTTTCCCCTAAGGAGTTAGCATGAGCTTTGATCAAATCATCGCCTCTAACCAACGCAAAAGCCTATTAGTTTTGATCACCTATGGGGCAACCTTTGTACTGATTGGCTTGCTTGTGGATTTGGTGCGCATTAATGCGCCTAGTTTGGGGGTAGGTTTGGCGCGCCTACTCAGCTTTCAGGTGATGCCCACCATCACGCTGATCATGTTAGCGGTGGCTTTGGGGATCATTGTCTTTTGTATCAACAACTCCCAAGCGATCATGCTCTCTGGCAATGAATACAAGCGCATCGATCCTAGCCATGTTTTGCGCGGCAAGGAGCGCATGCTCTCTGAGATTTTAGAAGAGTTGTTGCGCGCCTCTAACACCCCCTTTAGACCCCAACTCTATGTGATGGACGCGCCCTTTATGAACGCTTTTGCTAGCGGTTGGGATGGCAATAACGCGCTCATCGCGCTGACCACAACGCTTATTGACAATTTGGATCGCCAAGAGATCAAGGCGGTCATGGCGCATGAACTCAGCCATATTTTGCATGGAGACATTCGCCTAACCATGTGCGTGGGGATTTTGAGCAATATCATGCTCTTGGGGGCGAATGTGGGCGTGTGGGCGTTTTTAGGGGGGCGCAACAATAGCGGGGCGAATATAGCGCGCACGATCTTGCTGGTCTTGCAATTCATTTTGCCCATCTTTAGCTTGCTCCTACAAATGTATTTGAGTCGCTCTAGGGAGTTTATGGCAGATAGCGGGGCGGCTTATATCATGCATGATAGCGCGCCCATGGTGTCTGCCTTGCAAAAAATCGCTAGTAATTATGCCAGCCATGATTTTAGCCAAGCCGATCCCAACCCCACTAGACTCGCCAGCTATATCTTTAACCCCGCTGAACTTTTTAACACCCACCCTAGCATTGAACAACGCATCGCGCTGTTACAAAGAGGGCGTTAATGCAAGAGTTATGGGCTCAATTATGCGCATGCATAGGTGAAGACCCCCAAAGAGAGGGGCTAAAAGACACCCCCAAACGCCTCAAAGAGCTTTGGAATCACCTCATGCAGGGCTATCACTTAAACCCTGAACACATTTTACAAAGTGCTTTTAGTATTGAAGCGTGCGATGGGATTGTTATGCTTAAGGATATTGAGTTTTATAGCATGTGCGAACACCACTTACTGCCCTTTTTTGGGCATGTGAGTGTGGGCTATATCCCTAGAGATAAGGTTGTGGGCTTGGATGCGATCGCCAAATTAGTAGAGGCTTTCTCAAGGCGTTTACAGATTCAAGAACGCTTGAGTGAGGAGATTGCTAGCACCTTTGAGCGGATTTTACAGCCTAAGGGCGTGGGGGTGTTTTGTGTCGCCAAACACCTATGCATGGCGATGCGCGGGGTGCAAAAACAAGAGGCGTTAGTGAAAACCAGCGCGCTTAAGGGGCTTTTTAAAAGCGATGCGCGCACCCGTGCGGAGTTTATGCAATTATTACAATCCTAACTTCTTGCCTGTTTGGACAAACAGAGTACCAAACCCAAGGCTAAAGAATTGGCGATAATGGAGCTTCCCCCATAGCTCAAAAAGGGCACGGCGATCCCCTTGATAGGGATGATCCCGCTCACCCCAAAGGCGTTAATGATGAAAGAAAAGCCCATCAGCAACGCCACACCCAAGCAAAAAAGCATGTGCTTGGGATTGTCTAGGCGGTTGGTGATCTTAAACATCCCATGCAGGAGGGCTAACATCAACCCCACACAAATAAAGATCGCCACAAAGCCCAATTCTTCAGCCAGCCCGGCTAAGATCATATCCGTGTGCACCTCGCTTAAAAAACCCAGTTTCACCACCCCCTCGCCCAAGCCCTGCCCGAGTATCCCCCCATGCTTGATGGCGTTGGTGGCATGATAAATTTGGTAGGGTTCGGGCAGATTGTCAATGCGCAAGCTATTGGCAAGTTTGGAGGGCAATAAAGAGAGGATCGAGCTTTGCAGATTAGACCACCAAAGTTTCATGCGCAAAATGCGGTGCGCGCTGGTGAAAATCGCCACCAGCCCGATACACAGCGCAAGGGTGAAAAAGATTTTAAAGAGTTTAAAGCTCCCCCCAGAGAAAATGAGCAAAAAGCCCAAGACAATCGCTAGTAAGATCACCTGCCCCAAATCGTTTTGCAACACCCCGATAAAAAAGGCGGCGCATAGAAACAAGACGAAATAGGGGATGAGGATCATCAGCTCCTCTTTCACGCTGGCTTTTTCTTGATTAAAGAAGGTGCGCGACAAACTCCATGACAAGAAAAACACAAAGCCCACTTTAAAAAACTCTGTAGGGGCAAGCGAAAAGAAGGGGAGGCGAATCCATCGCTTTGCCCCCCCCGCGCTAGAGGACATGCTCTCAGGCAAAAAATTCATCAACACGATGAGTAAAAACGAGCCAAAGAAGAGCACAAAGCCCAGTTTGACAAACCATTTATCCGGATCCAACCACGAAACCCCCCACATCAGCACAATCCCCACCCCCACAGCCACCGCTTGGCGCACAAAAAAATGGAATTCTTGGTAGCGGTATAGTAAGGTGGTGTAGGTGGAGAGAGAGTAGCTCATCACTACGCTTAAGCCCATGAGCAGGCTTGCATAGAGAAATAAACGCCGGTAAGCCATCCACGACCTTTGGAAAATATGTTTGGAAACTATGCTATAATTATACAAAATTTTACCGGTTTGGCTTTTGGGGTTGTGGAATACTCCTTGCTTTTATATACTTATAAGAAAGGGTCGTTATGGATTTGTCTAAAGCCTATCCGTTGGTGTACAAGGCGATGGATTACCGCGCCTTGCGGCAGGATTTGATCGCGAGCAATATCGCCAATGTGGACACGCCTTTTTACCGCCCTAAGGATTTGGATTTTGAAACCATGCTAGCCCACAAAAAGGCAGAGGTCTTTGATCATCAAAAAGACCAGCACCTAGAGCTTGCGGTTACCAATAAAAGGCATTTAGAGCCTAAGGATTATGAGGACAACAAGGCGACCATCTTTTTTAGAGATGGGCACTTGGCTAAGAATGATGGCAATAGCGTGGACATTGATATTGAAACCTCAGAGATGGGGAAAAACTCTACCATGTATTTGGCTTTGACCACCGCGCTTAAAAAGCACAGAAGCATCGTTAATTACGCCATTGACGCGGCGAAGAATATTTAGAGGAAAGGACAGCCCATGTTTTTATCTAGTTTTGACATCAGCGGTTATGGATTATCCGCTCAAAGAGTGCGCGCCAATCTCATTTCTTCTAATATCGCCAACGCCAACACCACCCGCACCGATGAGGGCGGACCTTACCGCCGTCAAGAGGCGATCTTCAAGTCCTTTGACTTCAACAAGGTGTTGAACGAAAAGCTTGCGGAGAATAATAATTTGATGGAGTATGAAGACCCCTTAGATGAGAGCGATGACATTGAAAAGCCCAATCCGCCCATCATGGGGGTTTACATTGAAAAGATCGTCCGGGACGACAAGGCTCCCCTCCTCAAGTACGACCCCACCCACCCGGACGCGGACGCAAATGGCTATGTGTCCTACCCTAATGTAAACCCGGTGGTAGAAATGGCGGATTTGATTGAAGCCACGCGCGCCTACCAAGCCAATGTGGCGGCGTTTCAGAGCACGAAAAATATGGCGACCAACGCCATTGGCATGCTACAAGCTTAATTTACAAGAAAGGAGATTCTCTTTTAGACTTAAAGATTAGCTGAAAGGGACGATATAGGTGAACACGATGCAAGGAGTCAACATGAAAACTTTATACACTGATATAGGGTTGAATAAAGCTAGCACTCCTTTAGATTCAAAGGCGCATGAGAATCTAATGGAGAAGGGGGAGTTCTCTGCGATGCTCAAGCACTCTATTGATGAACTCAACAACACCCAAAAAGAATCCGACAAGGCGCTTGCGGACATGGCGACCGGGCAGGTGAAAGACCTGCACCAAGCCGCCATTGCCATTGGCAAAGCCGAAACCAGCATGAAACTCATGCTAGAGGTGCGCAACAAGGCGATCAGCGCTTATAAAGAACTCTTGAGGACTCAGATTTAACTAGCCTATGTGGCTTGTGCTTGAAGGGTTTTTTTAAGTGAGCACTGAGCCCAACTCCCCCTACTCCGACCCTAGAAACCCCGATTTAGACCCTAGACGCACCGAAAGACTCTTACTCATCTTCATGGTGGTAGGGGGCTGTTTGTTGCTCTTTGTGGTGGTGATGTTTTTCAAGGCGTTGTTGCCTAGAAAAATGCCCGCTTTCGTGGCTACCAAGACCAATATCGCCATGCGGGGCAGCATTTATAGCCAAGATGGTTTTTCTCTAGCCAGTAGCCAAAAGCTCTTTAAGGTGAGTTTTAACCCCCTCTCCATTGACCCAGACAAGCGGGATTTTTTCATTGACCTGCTCTCTATCTACACCAATATCCCCCGTTCTCTCATCGCCCAAAAATGCACCCAAACCACCTATGTAACCCTCTCTTATAGCATTAACGCCAACACGGCGGCTAGCTTGCGCCAACTCAATGCCAAGCTTTTAGCCTATAATGTTTTCGTGGAGTATGAGGATGCCAATAAGAAAATCATGCCCAAGGTGGGCTTGAGTATTGAAGTGAGCGGGATGGCGCGCAATTACCCTTATAAGGACAATTTTGAACCCCTAGTGGGCTATGTCAAAAAGATCGACACCTCTAAAATCACGATGGTACAAGGGGTCAAGGGCTTAGAAAAGTTTGACAACAAAATGCTCAGTGCCAAACATGACGGGCAGGACACGGGCAAGCGCGACATTGGCTTTAACTTGATTGAAGACAAGAGTTTTGAGAGCATCGCTAGAGTGGATGGTTTTGACATCACTTTGAGCATCCCCTTAAAAATCCAGCGCGATCTAGAGCGCATTTTAGATCGGGCAAAAACCCATTACAAATCCCAACAGATCATCGCGGGCGTGTTTTCTCCTAGCAATGGCGAAATTCTCACCTTAGCGACCACCAATAGATTTAACCCCAATAATATTCAAAAGAGCGATTACGGGGCGTTAAATGTGGACGCGATCGAGCTCTCCTTTGAGCCGGGCAGCACCATTAAACCCATTGTCTACAGCTTATTGATAGATAAAAAGCGGATCAATCCCGCCCAGCCCATTGATCTAAGCCATGGTATCTACAAATTGGGCAAATACACGATCAAAGACGATCTTATCCCCCCCAAAAACGCCACCATTGAAGATGTCTTAGTGCGTTCTAGCAATGTGGGCATGATCAAACTCTCCAAACGACTCAACGCCCAAGAGATGTATGAAGGGCTTAAGAGTTTTGGGGTGAGCGAACCTACCGGGATTGACTTGCCCTATGAGAAAAACGGGTTATTGCCCAGTGTACGCCTGCTCAGTGGTGAAGTGTATAAGGGCAGTGTCTCTTATGGCTATGGTTTGCGCACCACCTTTATGCAACTTCTGCGCGCTTATGGGGTTTTTGCCAACGATGGCTTTTTAGTAACCCCCCATTTAGCCCAACGCTTCAACGCCGCTAATGGCGATGTGTACACTCCCAATTTCCCGGCTAAAAAGCAAGTCATCGGCAAAGAGAGCGCGCGCAAAATGCAAGAACTCCTCATCAAGGTCGTAACGCATGGCACGGGCAAGAGCGCGCAGGTGAGCGGGCTTGTCATCGGGGGCAAGACGGGCACAGCGCGCATTGCCAACAAGGGCAGATACACCGATGTGTACAATAGTTCGTTTTTTGGCTTTGCTAAGGACAAACAAAACACTTATGGGATCGGGGTGGTGGTCTTTGGCTCTTTGGGCAGTGAAGAGTATTATGGTAGCCAGACTGCTGCGCCCATTTTTAAACAGATTGTGCAAATGCTCATCAAAAACCAGTATCTCACTCCCACCGCTCCGCACAAAGATTAAGCCAATCCTAACGCGCGCATGCTAGACTAAAAACATATCCAAAGGAGAATTATGATCACCCAAGAAGAAGTGCTACAGGCACTTAAACATGTTATTTATCCCAATTTTGAACGCGATATTGTGAGTTTTGGTTTTGTCAAGAATGTAACCTTGCATGAGAATCGCCTAGGACTGCTTTTAGAAATCCCCTCTAGCTCTTCTGAGGTCAAAGCCACCTTGGAGCAAGCGGTGCGTGCCAAAATGCAAGAAATAGGCATTAGTGCCCTGCAGCTAGACATCAAAACCCCCCCCAAAAGAGAACCCCAACAAGCCACCAGCAATAAAAACCTAGCCCCCAATATCAAACATGTGGTGATGGTCAGCTCAGGCAAGGGCGGGGTGGGCAAGAGTACCACAAGCGTTAATCTAGCCATCGCCCTAGCCCAACGCCAACAAAAAGTTGGGCTTTTAGATGCCGATGTTTATGGTCCTAATATCCCTAGAATGTTAGGCTTGGTGGGCGTGGATCCGATGAGCGATCCTAGTGGTAAAAAACTCATCCCCCTAGAGGCTTTTAATGTGAAAACCATGAGCATGGGTTTGCTCTATGAAGAGGGGCAGAGTCTCATTTGGCGCGGACCCATGCTGATGCGCGCCATTGAGCAAATGCTTACCGACATTTTATGGGGACAGCTAGACATTCTCATCGTGGACATGCCCCCGGGCACCGGGGATGCCCAGCTCACTTTAGCCCAAGGTGTGCCCATTAGTGCGGGCATTAGTGTAACCACGCCCCAACTGGTGAGCTTAGATGACGCGGCGCGCTCTTTGGACATGTTTGCTAAATTGCATGTCCCCATTGCGGGCGTGATTGAGAATATGAGCGGGTTTGTTTGCCCCCATTGCGCGCACACTAGCGATATTTTTGGCAAAGACAACTTGAGCACGCTCTTAGAGGCGTATCAAACCCACCTGCTTGCGCGTATCCCGCTAGAAATGCAAGTTAGAGAGGGGGGGGATAAGGGCACACCCATTAGTGTGCTCAATCCTAAATCCCCGGTCAGCCTTGCCTACCAACAAGCCAGCGACAAGCTTTTAGAGTTTTTAGCCAAAGTGGCGCGCGAAGAGCTAGCCACCAATAAAGAGATTCAGCCCACGATCCGCTAATTCTGTGCTTAACGCTCTCAAACGCGCCGTCCACCTCTACGATCCGGGTTACTTTAGCCTGATCTACGCACTTAAAGCGACCCTTACAACTTTTGTATGTGCGACTTTGGGCGCACTTTTTTTTAGCCCCTCTATCATGATTTGGGCAGGATTTCAAAGTATTTTTATCTACTTTTTGAGTGTACTCATTAGCGACAAGGATCATGAAATCTACTATTTATTGGGGTTTGTAGGATTAAGTTGTGTGATTATCGTGTTGGTTTACCCTGTAGCGCATTTTGGGGTGTGGCTATGCGTACCTTTATGCCTTATCACTTTCTCCGTAGGACTATCTATGGCTTATAGCATGGATTTACACAAGGTCTGTAACACCGCTCTTTCTAATGGGTTGATAACCTGTTTATATGTAGATGCCCACGCACCCATTGATTTTAAACAGAGCTTGGGGATGGTAAGTTTACTAGGGGCAGTGAGTATTGTGTTGCAGTATTTTATCTTTGTTTCCAAGTACAGCGCCTTCACTAAAAAGCGTTTTGGCATTCTGCTCTCCAATATGGAGCTGATGTTGCAATACGCCAACCGCCCACGCGATTACGCCATGATTCAAACCCAAGTGCTCCAACAAATCCAAAACACCAAGATCATCTTAAGCTCCAAGTCCAGCAAGATCAAAGACCCCCACACCGTTCAAAACCTGCAACGAAGTCTTTTTCAATTGCACGCTTTAGAAGAAATTTACCACTCTATCCATTCCATCTATGGTTACTTTAACACCCAAACCCTAGAGCTTGTCCGTCAAGAACTCTTGCTCAACCTCAAAATTTTAGCAGGCATGTTCACCGAACAAAACACCCCCTTGCGTACCGATGCCCTACAACATCTTGATCCCCATGTAGATAAGCTCGTGCGCCATTCTATTGAGATTATTTACAACAAAATGGAGGTATTTTTAATCGGTGGAGAGGGCATGCCCTTAAGTTCCCCTACCAGTACCCCTCCCTCTTTCAAAAATATCTTAGAAGCTTTGCATTTTAAGCACCCCGTTTTTCAATACGCCTTTAAATACGCTACCGCTATGGGAATTTCTGTATTTACTGCACGCTACTTTGGTTTTAACCATGGCATGTGGATTGCGATGGCAACTTTACTTGTTTCGCGCTCTTCTATTGGGAGCACTAAAGAAACCCAATTAGAATTCGTGAAAGGGTCAGCCATCGGGTTATTACCCGGCTTGTTGGTGGTGTGGCTTTTTGCGGACACTTGGTTTTTCTATGTCTGTCTTGTGCTTGGCGTATTTCTTTTCATTTATCTAAAAGTTTATTCCTATACCACATGGGCAGCTGCACTCATGTTTGCCTTTTTGCTCTGTTTTTCACTCTTTGCACGAGACTTTGTAGATATTGTGGCTTCTAGAGTGATAGATATCGCGTTAGGGATCACTATCGTTTATAGTGTCTTTCTATTTTTATGGCCAAAATACGATAAAGATGCCTTTATCCAGCACACTAAAAGCGTATTAAGTACTCTTAAAAACCTTTTAAGTCTTACGCTTAAACCCCATAATCTACATGCCCTAGAAACTCAGACAACATTTTTAAGTCAACTTAACGATTTTAGACTCTGCTTGAAGAACGCCCGCAGTGAAACTTCTGATACTAAAAGTATCCAATCTCTTTTTCGTGCACTCAAATGTTTAGATGTGCTGGATACCTTAACTTACCGACTCTATGAATATTGCCATAACACTCCCCTTTCTGCAGAAACCCAACTTCTTGTGCACAACAACACACGCCTTATTCTCTCGCGCTACACTCAAATACTCAACTACCTACACAACAAACCTCACTATTTTAAGCCACAGCAAGCTGGGCGTTTGCTTAGCATTAGTCATGACCTAGATACCTTATTTGACACACTATTTTTAACTCAAAATAAGTTATTTAAGGAAGTTACTTTTGTGTTTAAGTATTAAACTGGCTTTAGATTTTCTCATATGATGGAAGTTTGCACATAGATGAGTGAAGCTAATATAAAGATTTTTAGGCTATAATGGCGGTTTTGGAAAGAAATTTAGAAAAAGGACGAGTGTGCCCACTATCAACCAGTTGATCAGGAAAGAAAGGAAAAAAATTCTTAAAAAAACAAAATCACCCGCTTTGGTGGAGTGTCCTCAAAGAAGGGGAGTTTGTACTAGAGTTTACACTACCACCCCTAAAAAACCCAATTCGGCGTTAAGGAAGGTAGCCAAAGTGCGCTTGACCAGTAAGTTTGAAGTGATTAGCTATATTCCCGGAGAGGGGCATAACTTGCAAGAGCACTCCATCGTATTGGTGCGTGGAGGTCGTGTAAAGGACTTGCCAGGAGTAAAGTACCACATTGTGCGCGGAGCGCTAGACACTGCTGGAGTAAATAAACGCTCCGTTTCTCGCAGTAAATATGGGGCTAAAAAGGCTAAAGCTGGGGCTGAGAAGAAAAAATAAAGGTAAGATATGAGAAGAAAACGAGCGCCAATTAGAGAGGTTTTGGGAGATCCGGTTTACAATAGCAAGGTCATCACAAAATTTATTAATAAGATGATGTATGATGGCAAGAAGAGCGTAGCAGAGAAGATTATTTATGCTGCACTGAGTAAGATTGAAGAAAAAAGCGGAGAAAAGGGCATTGAGGTCTTTGAAAAAGCTTTAGAAAATGTTAAGCCCTTATTGGAAGTACGCTCTAGGCGCGTGGGCGGGGCGACTTACCAAGTGCCTGTAGAAGTACGCCCAGCGCGCCAACAATCTCTCTCAATTCGCTGGATCTTAGAAGCCACCCGTAAGCGCAACGAGCGTATGATGGTAGATAAACTGGCTAATGAGTTACTGGACGCTGCTAGCGACAAGGGTGCGGCTTTCAGAAAAAAAGAAGAAATCCATAAAATGGCAGAAGCAAATAAAGCTTTCGCCCACTATCGCTGGTAAGGGGACGCGATGGCACGCAAAACTCCTTTAGAAAAAATTAGAAATATTGGAATCGCTGCACACATCGATGCGGGTAAAACCACAACTTCCGAACGGATTTTATTTTATACCGGGGTTAGCCATAAGATTGGTGAAGTGCATGATGGCGCGGCGACGATGGATTGGATGGAACAGGAAAAAGAACGCGGAATCACTATCACTTCGGCGGCGACGACTTGTTTTTGGCAGGATCATCAAATTAACTTGATCGACACTCCCGGGCATGTGGACTTCACTATTGAAGTGGAACGATCCATGCGTGTTTTGGATGGCGCGGTTGCAGTTTTTTGCTCTGTGGGCGGAGTGCAACCCCAAAGTGAGACCGTATGGCGACAGGCAAACAAATACGGCGTGCCTCGTATCGTGTTTGTCAACAAAATGGATCGCATCGGCGCGAATTTTTACAGCGTAGAAAGCCAAATTAAAGAACGCTTGAAAGCTAATCCTATCCCCATTAATATTCCCATTGGTGCAGAAGATACTTTTCAAGGCGTAATTGACCTGGTGGCGATGAAAGCGATCATTTGGAATAATGAGGCGATGGGGGCTAAATATGATGTGGAAGAGATCCCCTCTGACTTGCAAGCCAAAGCACAAGAGTACCGCGATAAATTATTAGAGGCGGTTGCTGAGCAAGACGAATCTTTGATGGAAAAGTATTTAGGTGGAGAGACCTTGAGCGTAGAGGAGATCAAGCGCGGGATTAAAATCGGTTGCTTGAATATGGCGCTCATTCCTATGCTCTGTGGTTCGTCATTTAAAAATAAGGGTGTGCAGACTTTATTGGATGCGGTTATTGACTACTTGCCTGCACCCACTGAAGTGGCAGATATCAAGGGTGTAGACCCCAAGAGTGACGAAGAGATTAAGGTGCAATCCAGTGATGAAGGCGATTTTGCTGGACTGGCTTTTAAAATTATGACAGACCCTTTTGTGGGACAGCTCACCTTTGTACGGGTTTATCGTGGCAAACTTGAATCTGGTAGCTATATCTATAACTCGACTAAGGATAAAAAAGAGCGCGTAGGACGCTTGTTAAAAATGCACTCCAACAAGCGCGAAGACATTAAAGAGGTTTATGCGGGTGAGATTTGCGCCTTTGTAGGACTCAAAGATACTCTGACTGGCGATACACTCTGTCATGAGAAAAGCCCTGTCGTGCTAGAACGTATGGAGTTTCCAGAACCTGTTATTCATATTGCTGTAGAGCCTAAAACCAAAGCCGATCAGGAAAAAATGGGTGTGGCTTTGGGTAAGCTTGCTGAGGAAGATCCCAGTTTTAGAGTGATGACCCAAGAGGAGACTGGGCAGACTCTGATTGGAGGCATGGGCGAATTACATCTAGAAATCATAGTTGATCGCCTTAAGAGAGAGTTTAAAGTCGAAGCAGAGGTTGGTCAACCCCAAGTTGCCTTTAGAGAAACCATTCGAAGCGAGGTACAAAAGGAACATAAATACGCCAAACAATCCGGTGGACGAGGGCAGTATGGGCATGTTTTTATCAAGTTGGAGCCTAAAGAACCCGGAAGTGGTTACGAATTTGTGAATCAGATCAGCGGTGGTGTGATTCCTAAAGAATATATTCCCGCTGTCGATAAAGGCATTCAAGAGGCGATGCAAAGCGGGGTTTTGGCAGGTTATCCTGTTGTAGATTTTAAAGTAACACTTTATGATGGAAGCTATCATGAAGTGGATTCTTCAGAAATGGCATTCAAAATTGCCGGCTCGATGGCTTTTAAGGAAGCCTGTAGAATAGCTAACCCAGTGCTTTTAGAACCGATGATGAAGGTCGAAGTAGAAGTGCCCGAAGAATATATGGGCGATGTAATTGGAGATTTGAATCGGCGCAGGGGACAAATCAATGCGATGGAAGATCGCTTGGGACTTAAAATCGTGAATGCTTTTGTACCGTTGGTGGAGATGTTTGGCTATTCTACGGATTTGCGTTCAGCTACGCAGGGGAGGGGCACTTATTCAATGGAGTTTGATCACTATGGTGAAGTGCCTGCCAATATTGCTAAAGAAATCGTAGAAAAGCGCAAAGGCTAATTACAAATTGCTAACTTATACTAGCTGATCCCTAGCTTTGAGTGTGCAGACAGGGATGCCCTTTCTGTGCGCCCGTATAGACCTTTAAGACTTGCCATGCGCGCCGTAGGTTCCCCTGAGCTTTAGCTATGGAGCGTGTTAATCGAACACCCATTCGCGTGCTTTTTGCTAAGATGGCTATTACCACGCCCTACTAAGATAACTTTAGTGCCTGCTAGATGGCAAACTCTATATATTTGGCAATGAGGATAGCTTTAGAAATTATAAAGGGGCTCAAAGATATAACTCCTAGCGTTGTCATCATACAGAACTTGAAAAAGTAGAGGAATGGATAAGTATCAAGTCGTCATAGAGAGAAATTCCTTTTATTTTTCGAACACAAAGTTTGAGGAAGAATGCGAGGCGAGCACCATAAATTGCCTCAAAACTTTACTGCTGAACCTGCAAAATACAATCCGCAATAGAGGTTGTCAAGAAGAAGTTTTTGTAGAGTTTATGAGGTGTCATGAGTTTGGCTTGGAGGCTCTGCTTGTGCTCAATGCGCTAGCCTATGAAAATCTTAAGCGCATCATCACGATAGCAAGGATTGTGAAAGATAGGGAATTATCTAGACTTTTATGTCTAGAGGGGTGGGGAAACAACAAGGATGAGAGAGATATTAGGGAATGGGGCGATGCCAAGATAAAGAATCTTATTAGGGATAATGGGGACTTTGCTCGCGGACTTGTTAATCTTTTTTTTAAGGGTTCCTCTAACCCGTTCTTGGCTAAAACTCTGCCTCTGTTTGAGCTAAGCAAGCTCAACTTGTTAAAAATGAGTTTTGAGCCCCATGCTATGCTGGATACTTTAATTCGCTACAGACAGAAAGGGTCTTATAGCGGTTCTATGGGCAATAATCCTGAATCGGCGATTAGGGGTATTTTAGAGGACTGTAACATCTCTTTTGAAAGTGGAGATTTACCCCTTTTAAGCACGTATGAAGGACTTAAGAAGCGCACAATGGATTTTATAATCCCCAATAAAGAGAAACCACAACTTATTATAGAATCCTCATTTTTGAGCACAACAAGCAGTGGACAAGGCGATAAAGCAAAAACGGAGCTAGCGATCTCTCAGCTTGTCAAAAAATACTATCCAAAAACCAAGTTTGTGGGCTTTATTGATGGCATTGACTGGTATGTCAGAAAACAGGATTTAAAACGCATGGTAGAAGCTTACCAAGATGTTTTCACTTTTAGAGCTGATGAGTTAGAACGCTTCAGAGTGTTCATACAGAATAACTTAAAAAATGCCTGATCTTCCTTTAAACCGAATCTTGCATGGAGATTGTTTGGAGCTGTTTAAACATGTCCCCGATAACAGCATCGATTGTATCTTTGCCGATCCTCCTTTTAACCTCAAGAAAAAATATAACTCTCACAAAGATAAGCTCGAATGCTCAGAGTATGTCCAATGGTGCGAAGTGTGGATAGATGCATGTTTGCGGGTGCTTAAGAGTAATGGTTGCCTTTTTTTGCACAATATTCCAAAATGGCTTACTTTTTATGCCTCTTTCCTCAATACGCGAGCTGTATTTAGGCATTGGATCAGCTGGGATGCAATGAGTGCGCCTATGGGAAAAACCTTGCAACCCGCTCATTATGGTATTTTATTCTATTCTAAGGGAGATATAAGTGGGCGTTTTAAGGAAATCCGCTACCCGCATAAAAGGGATAGGAAAGGCGCGCTTTTAAAAGATTATGGGGGTAAAAAAGGAATGTTGCATCCCTTTGGTCCACTTTGTTCTGATGTATGGGCTGATATACATCGGATTCGCCATGCTAAAAAGAGAGATAAACACCCCTGTCAGTTGCCCCTGCATTTGCTAGAACGTATCCTTTTAATGAGTACAGAAGCTGGTGATGTGATTCTGGATCCCTTTTTAGGTACAGGCACTACAGCCATCGCTGCAAAGAGACTACAAAGGAATTTTATAGGCTTTGAAAAGGATGACGCGTATTGTCGCATAGCTCATGAAAAGGTGGATGCAGAAAAATTTATTTCCAAACTAGGAGATGTTTATGTTAGTTTTTATCTCAATGAAGTGATCACTTTAAGAGAATGCGATTGGTTAGATTTAAAAAATTCTTTTAAAATCCCACAAGAAATTAAAGATATTGACACACAAAAAATCAAACTGAAGACTGCAAAAGAGGTCAAGAGGTCATAACAATGGCAAAAACACTCTACCAGATCGTCGCATAAAAAGGCACTCCAAAGCAAAAAACAGCTTTAAGCGCGTTAAGAGTAGGGCAGCTAGCATGTTTTAGGGATTGTTGCCGCACGCGAGATTTTTGCTTTTCATTTCAGATAGATCAAGGCTTAAGATTAAGCTCAAACTCCATGATCTCTAATGTTTATGTCCGGTGTTTATGGTCGTGGTATCAAGATGGGGCTTTGGGTCTGAAAGAGTTTGGATATGCAAAGACATTTCTTGGGAAATGGTGTCAGTATATGTGGCGGATGTGCTAGAGTGATTTGAGCTATAGGTACTAGTTTGATAGAGCGTATTTATCCCATGTGAAAAGCTAGTTTTGCTAAGACTGACTAATTGCACAATATCCTGAACTCCCCCTTGTGTATGGCATAGAGACTGGATAAAACGAGGTATACGCTGCACTAAAAAAACTTCTAAGAGTGTGCTCACAACGACAAGCAAATAAGTTTCATAAGCTTGTGGAGTACTGAGTGTAGGGATCAAAGTCTGCAACACACGAGCATTGTAACAAGCGAGCAATATGATTAGGGGTTGATAGAAACTCAAAGCAACGCACTTTTTCAGGTAGAGCCAAAGTATCGCCCTAGTATTGGCAAAGAAACCTAGTGGCAATACCAACACCCCTAAAGCCAACCAAAGATAAATTTCAATAGCGATCATTAAAGCTAGAGCTAACAATAAAATAAGCAATGCGCCCTGAGAAAGCAGAACAGCCATACCAAGAAAACTATGGATGTTTGAAGTAGAAGTATCCATAATTTGTAATAACAAGCCTAGAGTGTGGAAGGTCTGGTTAGTCAGGAAGGCAAAATCTAAATGTGTGCTATCTATACCAAAACTAGAATTTTGTAGGCTAGAGCGTACAATTGCCATCAAAACATCTGCGCCATAGAAAACGAGACTTTTAAGGGTAGCATAAAAGTCTTGCGGGTGTTTCCACGCATAATTAAAAAGTACAAAAAAGCCCGCAAAACCCGCTAGAGAGAATAAGGTGTTGGAGTAAAATAAATCTCCCAAGCGTATGCGTTGATATGCCCATGCCATTAAAGCTAAGCTAACAACGATATTCAAGGGCAGTTTTAAGTTATCTAAAATTCTATCTCCCATACCAGCCAAAAGTACTTGTGTGGGATCTATGAAAAAGTGCAAGAGAGTCTGGTAAAGCTCCACAGCTAACCTTGATACAAACCTTGATACAAAAGTGCGTGTATTCTAACAAACGGGGACTAAAGGGGGGCTGTGTAATCCTCTGAATAGGTGCGGGATTTCGATCAATTTGTACGACTTGAAACATCCAAGCTAATATGTAATTTATTAATATATAATTCAGAAAATAATACTATAACGAGGCGAATCGTATTTGAAGGAAGTGGATGATCGGGAAATTTTTTATGGCTTGTTTTTTGGTAGCACATGTTTTTGCTGCTACGCCCAAGGATACTATTGTCATTGGTGTTGAGAACGAGACTAAACGCATTAATCCTTTATTTGATGGTCCTCATGACCCTGCGCTCTATTTTGTTTATAGCGGATTGACCCGATTCGCTCCCGACATGAAAGTTGAGCCAGATTTAGCTAAAAGTTGGGAAGTCAGTAAAGATGGACTCAGTTGGACTTTTCATTTAAGAGACGATGTGCTTTGGCATGACGGGCAGAAATTCAGTGCAGCAGATGTGGAATTTACGATCAACCAAGCACTTAACGATAAAATTAATACCCCGGCCCGGGCAGATTTTGAGGAGATTAAAAAAGTAGAGGTGGTGGATGCCCACACGATTAAGTTCACACTCAAGACTCCTTTCCCCCCCCTCTTGGATGTACTCAGTATGGGTATTCTGCCTAAGCATTTATTGCAAAATAAAGATATCAGTACCGATTCTTTCAACCAACACCCCATCGGTACAGGACCCTTTAAGCTTGTTCAATGGCAGAAGGGCGATCACATCAGTTTTGTAGCTAACCAACATTTTTACCGGGGCAAGCCAAAATCCCCCAAGGTGATCTTAAAAATCGTCCCCGATCATAGAGTGCGCACTTATGAGCTTAAGAATGGGTCGTTAGATGTGGCGTTAATTGAGCCTAATTTGGTAGGAAAACTTAAAGATGATAAGAATGTCAAAGTCATGGACTTAAAAAGCGCAGACTATAGGGCGTTAATGTTCAATTTCCACAATCCAATCCTAAAGTCCTTGGCAGTGCGTCAGGCAATTGAATACGCTATTAACCGCAAGCTCATCGCTACTAAGGTGCTTTATGGTTATGGCTCTGTGGCAAACAACCCGATCCAAGCGAGTTGGGCAAACGATCCTCATGCCAAAACCTATCCCTACGATCCTAAAAAAACTAGAGAAATCTTAGAAAAAGATGGCTGGAAGTTGCATAATAAGGTGTTTGTCAAGAATGGCAAACCATTAGAGTTTGACATTTATGCCCGTAGCCATGACCCAATTCGCGTAGCACTTGCTAATATTTTGCAAAGCGAGCTGAGCAAGGTAGGCATCAAAGCCCACGCTATTTCTAAGAATAGCGGAGCGTTTGAGATCACCAAAGTTGATTCTTTTATTATCGGCTGGGGGAGTCCCTTAGATCCGGACATGCAAACTTATCGAGTATTTAGCTCTAAAATGGATGTCAGTACCAACAAAGCCGGGTGGAATTACAGCCACTATAGTAATCCTCAAGTTGATGAAGCTTTGCTCAAGGCAAGAACAGCGACCAGTTTAGTGGAAAGAAAAACATGGTATGCCAAATTCATTAATGCCCTGCACGATAATCCGCCCTTTGCCTTCCTTGTTTACTTGAATTACCCGCTTGCCTATAGTAGCAAAATTCACGGAATCAAGCCCACTATTTTGGGACATCACGGGGCACGCTTTACGCACAATGTAGAAGAATGGATAAAAAAATAAGGAGTTTCTATGTTCAAATTGTTTCTAGCTGCTTTGCTAGCCACCCATGTTTTTGCTGCCACACCTAAGGATACCATCGTAATTGGTGTTGAAAACGAAACCACGCGTATCAACCCTCTTTTTGATGAGGATCATGACAGCGCTTTAGACTTTGTCTTTAGTGGATTAACACGTTTTTCTCCGGACATGAAAGTTGAGCCAGATTTAGCTAAAAGTTGGAAAGTAAGTAAGGATGGCTTAATTTGGACATTTTATTTAAGGGAAAATGTTTTATGGCATGACGGGCAGAAATTTAGTGCTGAAGATGTGAAGTTTACCATTGAGCAGGCACTTAATGACAAGCTCAACGCCCCTGCGCGTGCCAGCTTTGAAGAAGTAAAGAGTGTGGAGGTACTCAATCCTTACACTCTGAAGATCACTTTGAAAACCCCTTTCCCACCACTCTTAGATGCACTCAGCATTGGTATGCTTCCTAAACATCTTTTAGAGGGTAAAGATTTAAATACTGATGCGTTTAACCAAAAACCTATTGGCACGGGACCCTTTAAATTTGTTCAATGGCAGAAGGGTAGCTATATTCGTTTTGAAGCCAACCCCAACTTTTACCGCGGCAAACCCAAAGCAAGCAAAGTAATCTTAAAAATTGTACCCGATTACAATGTAAGAACTTATGAGATTAAGAATGGAAATTTAGATGTCGCGCTCATCGAATCTAATTTAGTCAAAGGGCTTGAGCACGACAAACACATTAAGATCATGAACATGAGTAGCGCCGACTATAGGGCTTTGATGTTTAATTTCCATAATGAGCTCTTAAAATCTTTGGCTGTGAGAAAAGCGATTAACTATGCCATCGATCGCAAGCTCATTGCTAGTAAGATTCTTCATGGTTATGGTTTTAGCGCGAATAACCCTATCCAAATGAGTTGGGCTAACGATAAGAATGCTCAAGTTTATACTTATGATTTAAAAAAAGCTAAAGAAATTCTAGCTAAAGATGGTTGGAAGCTTAAAAACAAAGTTCTATATAAGAATGGCAAGCCTCTAGAGTTTGATATCTACGCCTTCAACAATGACCCACTCCGCGTTACTTTGGCTAATGTTTTGCAAAGTGAATTAGCTAAGATTGGGATTAAGGCGCGTGCCATTGCTAAAAATAGCGGTGCTTTTGAAATCGATCAAGTAGATAGTTTTATCATCGGCTGGGGAAGTCCACTTGATCCAGATGTGCAAACCTACCGCGTTTTTAGTTCCAAAATGGACGCGAGCACGAATGAAAATGGTTGGAACTATAACCACTACAGCGATAAAAAAGTCGACGAAGCTCTGTTAAAAGCCCGCACCACAGATAAAGTTGCCCAAAGGAAATTGTGGTACAGTAAATTTATTAATGCTTTGCACGATGATCCCCCCTTTGCATTTTTGGTATATCTGCGCTATCCTTTAGCTTACAGCGATAAAATCCACGGAATCAAGCCCACTATTTTGGGACATCACGGGGCGCGCTTTACGCACAATGTAGAAGAATGGAGTAAGAATTAGTGTTTTTCTTTGCCACTAAAAGGGTGGCAGGAGCCCTGTTTCTCCTTTGTATTTTTAGCTTTTTTATCTTTGTCATGCTGGATTTTTCCAGTGGCAATGTTGTTTCTGGTATCTATGGAGATAGTATCCAAGCATTGAATCCGGCAGTCAAAGAGCGCGTAATAGCCAATTTAGGGCTAGACCGCCCTTTGATGGTACGCTATTTGGAATGGTTTTCTCGCTTCTTGCATGGCGATTTTGGTGTTAGTTTTGCAAGTGGAGAAAAAGTGCTCGATATCGTCAAAGAACGCCTACCCTACACTTTAATTCTAGGACTCACAAGCTTTTTCCTAAGTTTTATTTTAGCTCTTGTATTGGGAGGCTTGAGCGCCCTATTCAGAGGTTCGCTCTTGGATAAAATCGTGTTAGTTGTTACTCTATCATTTTTTAGTGTGCCTAGTTTTTGGTTAGGGTTGGTTTTTGTGATGTTTTTCAGTGTGATTTTAGGCTTTTTCCCCAGTTCTGGTGTCTATGATCTTGGGGGAGAGCAAAGTTTGGGGGATTTACTGCATCATATGGTACTTCCCGTTTCCGTGCTAACCCTCTCTCACTTAGCAATCTATACTCGCCTCGTGCGCAGTGTCGTACTAGAAACTTTCAAAGAACCCTTTATTGCTAGCTACCGATCTTGGGGGGTAGATGAAAAAATAATCCAATTAAAACTTGTTTTACGCTATTGTCTTCTACCCATTGTGAGCTATTTTGGGGCGAATGCTGCGGGAATCTTGGGTGGAACTTATATTGTGGAAAGTGTGTTTTCCATTGGAGGGCTGGGTAACACAACAATTAATGCGCTTTTAAACAAAGATTACCCGTTAGCACTGGCGATCATTTTGCTAAGCACCATCGTAGTAGTCTTATTTAATCTCGCGGTGGAAATTGTAGCAAAAATTTTAAACCCAAGATGGCAAGCTTGAAAAAGATTATTCTCTATGCGGCTATTTTTTTAGGCATGACAGCTCTTTTACCCCTGTGTGCCCCCTTTAATCCCGGTGAGGTGGATTTACTTAATCTCAAGTTACCCCCTGATACAGTACACTTTCTAGGTACAGATTTTTTAGGGCGCGATGAGTTTTCTAGACTCTTATTTGCCTTTAGAAACTCTGTATTTATTGGGTTATTGAGTGGCGTGTTTGCTCTTCTTATCGCCTTTGCTTTCGCCTTTATCACATGCAACGCTCCCAAGATGATCCAGTCTCTACTCTTACGCTTTTTAGATGGTTTCTTATCTTTACCTAATTTGCTGCTCATCTTACTTTTTAGTGCGTTTAATCACCGTGGGTTTAGTATTTTGAGCATTAGTCTGCTTTTGGCAGTGTTTTCATGGGGGAGTGTTGCTAAAGTGATTTACGATACATTTTCGGACATTGGTACGAATGAGTTTGTTTTAAATGAAAAGGCATTGGGTGCTTCGCGTTTTGCTCTCATGTTTTTTGAAATTCTACCTGTAGCCAAAAGTAGCGTGTTTGTACTTTTTGTGAATACCTGTGCGCATGCCATTAGCACAGAAGCCTTGTTAAGTTTTTTTGGGTTAGGTTTGATGGTGGGCGAGGCGAGTTTAGGTAATATGCTTAACGAAGCTTCGCAAGCGATTTTTATAGGGGCATGGTGGCTTGTCTTAACCCCCGGTTTGGTTGTCTTTGCTATCGTGTTTACCCTGATGCTGTTAGGCGAAAGGGTGCAAAAACATGGTTGAGGTCGCGCGTCTGAATGTCCACACACCCCAGACTCAGATTTTACATAGTATCAGTTTTGCTACCGATGCCCATTTAGCAATTTTAGGGAGTAGCGGGAGTGGGAAAAGCACCCTATGTAAAGCTATCTGTGGTATTCTGCCTAATAGTCTTAGGGCAGACTACGCCAAATTATATACGGATGGACGGGCTAGTTATGTTTTCCAAGATTGTATTAGTTGTTTTTTCCCTTATCTTAAAATCAAAGACACCTTTAAGATGGTTTTAAAAGAGATGACAGAAAAAGCATCGCCTATTTTTGATCGCCTCAATATTCCTTCTAAGGCTTGGAATCTCTACCCGTATGAGCTTAGTCGTGGAATGGCAAGCCGAATCCAAATCGCCCTCAATCTAGCCCTAGAAGCTAAAATTCTCTTGCTAGATGAGGTAACAAGCTCCTTAGATGCAGACAATACCCATAGCGTCATCGAATTACTCTTGCAGCTGGAGACTCAAAGGGTGGTTATTACCCATGACGAAGAAGTCGCATTCAGACTTTGCGATATGGTTTTGGTCTTGGAAAGCGGGCAGATAACTTATTTTGGAGACAAAATGGGATACTTCTCATGAGTCTGACCATTGCTCATTTAAAAAAGTCCTATGGAGAGGACACGATTCTACAAGATATTAGTTTTCATATAGATACCGGAGAAAGTGTGGCACTTATGGGAACTAGTGGCAGTGGGAAAAGTACACTGGCAAAATGTATCGCTAGGCTCGAATCTATGAGTGGGGGGCAGATTCTGTATAAAGGGGAGAATATTCTCAAAATTAAGGAAAGTGTATTTAGAAAAAATATCCAGTATGTATTTCAAGATCAACTCAACGCGCTTAACCCTGCCAAACGGGTTAAGGACCTCTTGATGAGCGTATGTAGGCGTTTTAGTATCAAGGAGGATTTAGCACAGATTTTACAGAATGCTAGGCTTGCCCCCGCTCTTTTAGATAGATTTCCTAGAGAACTTAGTGGAGGTGAGAGGCAAAGACTAGGGGTTGCTAGAGCTATGTTGGTTAAGCCGCAGGTATTGCTTTTAGATGAAATCACCAGTGCGCTAGATAAGCGTCTTAAGCACGAGATTATGGAAGTGTTGATGGATTACAAGAAAAAATTTGAGATTAGCATGATCTGTATCACCCATGATAGAACCATTGCCCAAAAGTATTTTTCGCGTCAACTGGTTATCGATAAGGGGCGCTTAATCAAAGATGAGAAAAGCTGAACTTGTGCGCCTTCAATACTTAAGTCCATCGTATTGCAAATTCATGTTTTTGGCATAGTAATAAAAACGCACCATGATCAAATCGAAAACGCGCGCTTGTTTTTGTCGCACAGATGTTCTTTATACCCCCCAAAATAAGCGTATTGTAATTTTAGCCATGTTAGAGTAAGTCTTATCGCTTCCCTAATTTAAATATCAGCGTAGGTTTGGCTTGACCTCATCCGCCCTTAAGGACCCTAATGGCTTACGAACCCCATAAACAAAGAACCCATACCCCTGTGAGTGGGTATCGCATTGAAGAATTGCGTGCAAAACCCACCGAAAAACTCCTAGAGATCGCCAACGAACTCAGGGTAGAAAACCCCCAGGAGTACAAACGCCAAGATTTGATGTTTGAAATCCTCAAAAACCAAGTCTCTCAGGGGGGCTATATTCTCTTCACGGGCATTTTAGAGATGTCCAATGAAGGGTATGGTTTTTTAAGGGGGATGGATGGGAGTTTTTCAGACAACCATAACGACACCTATGTGAGTCATTCGCAAATCAAGCGTTTCGCTTTGCGCAATGGCGACATTGTTACCGGACAAGTGCGTGCCCCCAAAGAACAAGAGAAATACTATGCCCTTTTAAAGATTGAGGCGGTCAATTACCTCCCCCTAGATGAAATCCGCCACCGCCCCCTCTTTGACAACCTAACCCCCCTCTTCCCCACCGAGCAAATCAAGCTAGAATACGAACCCACAAAGGTAACCGGGCGCATGCTCGATCTCTTTAGCCCCATTGGCAAGGGGCAACGCGCCCTCATTGTCGCCCCGCCCCGCACGGGTAAAACCGAACTGATGAAAGAGCTAGCCCATGGAATCACGGCTAACCACCCAGAAATGGAGCTCATTATTTTATTGGTGGACGAGCGCCCCGAAGAGGTTACGGACATGCAACGCAGCGTGCGTGCCCAAGTCTTTAGCTCTACCTTTGATCTGCCCTCACACAACCATGTACGCATTGCCGAGTTGGTGCTAGAGCGGGCTAAAAGGCGCGTAGAGATGGGTAAGGATGTGGTTATTTTACTAGATTCGATCACCCGTCTAGCTAGGGCGTACAACGCGATCACCCCTTCCAGTGGCAAGGTCTTAAGCGGGGGGGTGGACGCGCACGCCCTGCACCGCCCCAAACGCTTTTTTGGCGCGGCGCGCAACATTGAAGAGGGGGGGAGTTTGAGCATTATTGCCACCGCTTTGATTGAAACCGGATCGCGCATGGATGAGGTGATCTTTGAGGAGTTTAAAGGCACGGGCAATAGCGAAATTGTACTAGCGCGTAGCATCTCCGATCGGCGTATTTACCCCGCCTTTGATGTGCTCAAATCCGGCACGCGCAAGGATAATATCTTGCTAGGTAAAGACAAACTCACAAAAGTGTGGGTCTTGCGCAATGTGATGCAACAAATGGACGATGTAGAAGCGCTCAACTTCATCTACTCTAAAATGCAAACCACGAAGGACAACGCCGAGTTTTTGGATTTGATGAATCAAGGTTCTTAGTGCGTGTGGGGATTTTTGATAGCGGGGTGGGGGGGCTTAGTGTGCTTAAAAGCGTGTTGCAGGCGCGCTTGTTTGCAGAGATTATTTACTATGGGGACACCGCCCGCGTGCCCTATGGAACCAAAGACCCCCAAACGATCGCGCGCTTTGCCCTAGAAGCCCTAGATTTTTTCAAACCCCACCGCATAGAAATGCTCATTGTGGCTTGCAATAGCGTGAGCGCGTGGGCACTGCCCCAAATGCGTGCGCGCTCTAAAATCCCCATTGTGGGGGTGATTGAGCCTGGGATTTTAGCCATCACCAAAGACACCCCTAAGGACACTCCTATTTTGGTACTGGGCACAAAAGCCACCATCGCCTCGGGGCGTTACGCTAAGGAGTTGCACGCCCATGGCTACTCCCATGTACAAAGCCTAGCCACGGGGTTATTTGTGCCCTTGATTGAAGAGGGGATTTTAGAAGGTCCCCTTTTGCATGCATGCATGCGCCATTATTTTAACGATCTTAGCAGCACCCCTAGCGTGGTGGTGCTAGGCTGTACCCACTTTCCTTGGATTGCTCCGGCCTTAAAAAACTATTTTAAAGATCGCATAGATTGCACGTTGGTGCATTGTGGCGATGCGATTGTGCATTATTTACAAGAAAGCTACCGCCTAAGCCCCCTTAAGCACCCCTCTAAAGCGCGCTTTTTTGCTAGCGCAGATGTGGAGGGGCTCAAAGCCCAAGCGCAGGCGTGGTTGGGGCTAGGGTAAAAACCTTTCTGTTTGTCTAAGTTTGCTGTTAGCAAATCACTTCTACAGAGTTTTTAAGCAAACTAAAAACGAACAAAAGAGTATTTATACACATATTAGAGAACGCACAAAAGACATAGAAAGTAGCACCAACTGCCTCTTGGTGTTTCATGTCTATGAAAAACACAGGATCAACGGGCATGTAGTATGCAAGAAAATCTAAAGCTTACTTTATTGCCCCTCTAATCCTTGTGCCTGGGCATGCGCGATCAAGGGCTCGATCACGGGGTCTAGGTTGCCTGAGAGCATGATCTCCTCTAGACTATAGAGAGTTAAATTAATGCGGTGATCGCTCAAGCGGTTTTGTGGGTAGTTGTAAGTGCGAATCCGCTCGCTGCGATCCCCGCTGCCCACCTGCATTTTGCGCTCCTCTGAGTGGGCTTGTTGTTGCTCCTCAATTTGTTTTTCATACAAGCGGGCTTTTAAAATCTTTAGGGCTTTGTCCTTGTTTTTGTGCTGGGATTTCTCATCTTGCATAGAAACGCTGATCCCACTGGGTACATGCGTGATTCGCACCGCCGAGTCGGTGGTGTTCACGCACTGCCCCCCATGCCCGCCCGCTCTAAAGACCTCAATGCGCAAATCACTCGGATTAATGTTGATCTCCACATCGTCTGCTTCGGGCATGATCGCCACAGTGATGGCTGAGGTGTGGATACGCCCCTGTGATTCGGTCTCGGGCACGCGTTGCACGCGGTGCGTACCCGCTTCAAATTTGAGCCGTGAATACACTCCCTGCCCCTTGATGAGCGCGATCATCTCCTTATAGCCCCCTACGCTATTCTCACTAGAGCTGACAATCTCCACCTTCCAACGCTTCAAATCCGCATAACGGCAGTAGGCTTTAAAGAGATCGCCCACAAAGATCCCCGCCTCATCGCCCCCCGTGCCCGCGCGCAATTCTAAATAGATGTTTTTATTGTCATTAGGGTCTTTAGGGATGAGCAAAATCTTAATGCGCTCTTCTAGGGCTTTGCTTTGCTCTTCTAAGAGTTTGAGCTCTTCTTTAGCCAATTCGCCCAACTCCTTATCCTCTAATAAGGCTTTGTTTTCTTGAATAGAGTCCAACACACCCAAATACTCTTTTGCCTGTGTGGCGAGCTCCTCTAAGCTGGCTTGCTCTTTACTCAACTCAGTGAGGCGTTTGACATCGTTTAAAACTTCGGGTTGGGTGAGGGAGTGGGCGAGCGCGTCATAGCGCGCCACGACTTCTTTTAGTTTAGCAGAGAGCACGATTTTAAGCGTTGGCTAGAGCGATCTTTTTCACACTCGCGTTCAAACGCGACACCTTCCTAGAGGCGGTGTTTTTCTTTAAAACGCCTTTGCTCACGAATTTATGCAATTCTTTATTTGCCACTTTAAGGGATTCTTGGGCTTTGGGCAGATCGTTATGCGCCACCGCTTCGCGCACCGCTTTGACAATATTTTTCAAGCGGGTTTTATAAAAGCGGTTGCGCTCGGTGCGCTTAATGGTTTGACGGATGCGTTTTTGCGCCGACCTATGGTTTGCCATACACTTAATCCTTTTATCAAAAATAATGTGTTAGAATTGTAGCTTTATCTTAATTAAAGAGAACTAAATTTCTTTGGGGCGCGCATGATTTTTGGCACGGATGGAGTCAGGGGCAGGGCGGGCGTGGAGATCACGCCTATGTTTGTGATGCAACTGGGCATCGCTGCCGGGCTCTATTTTCGCAAACACGCCATTAGCAATAAAATCTTAGTGGGCAAGGACACGCGCCGCAGCGGTTACATGATTGAAAACGCCCTAGTGAGCGCGCTCACCTCTGTAGGCTATGATGTGATTCAAATCGGTCCTATGCCCACGCCCGCCATCGCCTTTTTAACCGAGAACATGCGCTGTGATGCGGGGGTGATGATTAGTGCGAGTCATAACCCTTTTGAAGACAATGGGATCAAATTTTTTGATCGCTTTGGCTACAAGCTCCAAAGGGAGAGCGAATTACAGATTGAAAAAATCTTTGCGGATAGCAAGCGCGTGGAGCAGAGTTGCCAATCTGGGTTAGATATCGGGAGCGCTAAACGCATTGACGATGTGATCGGGCGCTACATCGTACATTTGAAAAACTCCTTCCCTAAACATCTCAATTTGCAGGGCATGCGCGTGGTGATAGATACTGCCAATGGGGCGGGTTACAAGGTCGCCCCTGTAGTCTTTAGCGAGCTGGGCGCAGATGTGATTGTGATCAATGATGAACCCAATGGGAGCAATATCAACGCCCAATGCGGTGCGCTCTATCCGCTTGAACTCAGCCAAGAGGTGAGGCGCTACCGCGCGGACTTGGGCATTGCCCTAGATGGGGATGCGGATCGGCTAGTGGTGGTGGATCATTTGGGCGTGGTGGTGCCCGGGGACAAGCTCATTGGCGCACTCGCCCTTTACAACCACAAGCGCAACACCCTCAGTAACGCGAGCATTGTGGCGACCACCATGAGCAATCTCTCCTTAGAAGAGTATCTCAAGCAACACCATATCGGGGTGGTGTTTTGCGATGTGGGGGATAAATGCGTGAGCGCGGCGATGCAACAGCATGGTTTGAATTTTGGGGCAGAGCAGAGCGGGCATCTCATCTTTGGGGACTATGCTAAAACCGGAGATGGGATTATGGGCGCGTTGCAGGTGGCTGCGATGGTGGTAGAGAGCAAACAACCTAGTAGTAAGGTGCTCAACCCTTTTAATCTTTACCCCCAAGTGCTAGAAAATGTGCGCGTGAAAGAGAAAAAGCCCTTAGACAAATTGCCCGGGTTTGAGCAAAAACTCCAAGCCTTAGAAAAAGCCCACATCCGCCATCTCATTCGCTACTCGGGTACAGAAAATCTCTTGCGCATTCTGCTAGAAGGCAAGGAGCGCACCCTCTTAGAAAATAAAGCAAAGGAGCTCAAAGCTTTTTTACAAGAGCAGTTGCTTTGAGCGGTACGTCTTTTAAGCGCGCGCTATCTTGGTTTGTGGGGGTGGGGTTACTAGCAATACTCTGCGATCAAGCCATCAAGCAGTGGATTTTACAGGGTTTTAGAGCGGAGGGACCCGTGATCTCTATTGTGCTTGCCTACAATAAGGGCGTGGCTTTTTCTATGCTAGAATTCTTAGGACCTTGGCTCAAGTATTTGCAAGCCCTCTTAATTGTAGGGATGGCGATCATGCTCTTGTCCCAACGGGCGTTTTTTATGCAGACTTATCTCCCCTTTGGGTTGATTTTAGGAGCTGGGAGCTCTAATTTGCTCGATCGCTTTGTGCATGGGCATGTGGTGGATTATGTCTATTGGCATTACAAATTTGACTTTGCCGTGTTCAATCTAGCCGATGTGCTCATTGATGTAGGCGTGGGTTTGCTCTTGCTAGACGCGCTCAAACAAAGTTTAAGCAAGCGCAAATTAAAATAGGGCTTTTGGTCGCGTAGCTCAGTGGTAGAGCACTACCTTGACATGGTAGGGGTCGCTGGTTCAAGTCCAGTCGGGACCACCATCTTTCAACCTATTTGAATTTCGAACTCCAATAATCTAATCACTTATGGGTGCACTTTGCGTACCTGCGTAATACTCTGCCCCCCAACCCGTAATTATCTGTGTCAATCTCTTCAATGATCGCCACGGTAAAAGTCTTGCTTTTATTGAGGACTTGGACTAATACATCTGTAACCCCGGTGATCAACGCCTCCTTTGCTCCTTAGTGGGGCCATCTTCTTTAGTGATTTTGATATTGACAAAGGGCATGGATTCTTTCCTAAGTTTAAAACCTCTTAGTTTAGAATACCTGTTTATTTTAAATGCTAGGCATATTTGGTAGGCTTTATCAGTCTCTTTGCGGGTAAGACAGACTCTAAAATTTAAGAAACTAAAGATACCAAGATCAAGGAGTGTTCATGATTTTCAACGGCTCTATTTTGGATATTTTGGCACAAATAGAAGATTCTAGCTTTGATTGCATCATCACCTCCCCCCCTTATAATGTGGGTAAGGACTATGAAAAGACCAAGAGTTTAGATGACTATTTAAGCGCGTTTGAACCTGTGTTAAAGGGGCTAAAAAGGGTGCTTAAAGAGAGTGGGAGTGTTGCATGGCAGGTGGGTAATTTCATCAAAGATAAAGAAGTCTATCCCCTAGACATTTACTTTTACCCCCTCTTTAAGGATTTGGGCTTTAGACTGAGAAACCGCATCATTTGGAAATTTGGGCATGGCTTGCACTCCAAGCTTAGATTTAGCGGGCGTTATGAAACCATACTCTGGTTTAGCAAGAGCGATGATTACACTTTTAATTTAGACAGCGTGCGCGTGCCGGCCAAATACCCGGGAAAACGCCACTTTAAGGGAGCTAAAAAAGGGCAGCTCTCAGGCAACCCCAAGGGCAAGAACCCGGCAGATGTGTGGGAGATTGTCGCCACAGATTGGGAGCGCCAGATTTGGGACATTGTCAATGTCAAGAGCAACCATGTAGAAAAAACTGCCCACCCTTGCCAATTCCCCATAGAATTAGTTGATCGCCTCATTTTAGCTTTGAGCAATCCGGGTGAGCGCATTTTAGATCCCTTTGGTGGGGTGGGGACAACGCTAATCAGCGCGCTTAAAAATGGCAGAAAAGCCCTCTGTGTGGAAAAAGAAGAGCTGTATTGCCAAATCGCTCAAGAGCGGGTGCTAGATTTCTTTAAAGGCACGCTCAAATGGCGCAAAATGGGTCAAGAAATTTACACTCCCAAGAACGATGGCGTGGCGCGTGTGCCAGAGGAGTGGCGCGGATTGGGGGTGTATTGAAAATTGCGTATTGGCACTCTCACCTCAATGGGCTAGAGTTTTTACAAGTCCATCACTTGGATTTGTGGCAAGAGATACAGAGTGTTATTCTTAACACCAATGCCTATGTGTGCCAAACAAAAATCTCGCAAGAAAGAGGCAGACAAGGCAATCGCTTATTTTCTCCAGCAGAGATCAACAAAGCTTTTAAGACTTCTTTAAATGCTTTGGGTTGGCTAGAAAATAGGCAAACCTATTACCTCACGCCCCACCAATCCCTAGCCTTTGAAACCATGTATTTAAACCCTGAAATGCAAAAGCAAGCCATAGAGGCGCAAGGAGAGATCGCCTACTTTTCTTATAACCAAACCGACTTTTTAAAATCCCGTATTGCCATAGAAGTGCAGCTTGGCAAATACGCCTTTGTCGCCTATGATCTCTTTGTCAAACATATGGCTTTTTATGTCGCTAATGCTATTGATGTGGGCATTGAGATCGTCCCCACTAAAGCGATGTGCACGCAAATGTCTAGCGGGATCGCCTATTATGAAAGTGAGGTGTATAATCTCTACAGACAAGGGCGCAACACCCCAGCCGTGCCTTTAGTTTTAATAGGGATTGAGCCTTAAAACTCTCTCTCTCTTGACGCTTAAAAGTGTGGTTTTACAAAGCTTGAAAAAGCATCAAGTATTCATCCATTAGTACCCCCATGTTATGGTCTTTATGGTCTTGTTCCAACTACTAGATTATTAGGAGTTACTCTCCATGCGGAGGCGGATTTTTGCCTGCTTTCTAGCCACCTTTGTGGCTAATGGCTTGGCGCGTTTTGGATATGTGGTGCTCATCCCTATGCTCATTGTTTCAGGCAAGCTCCAGCCCGATCAGAGCATCCAGCTAGGCATTGCGATTTTAGTGGGCTATATTTTCGGAAGCTTTAGCATCGGGGTTTTGCAAAAATATTGGAGTTTAGAAGCGATCGCGAAGTTAAGCTTTTTGTGCATCGCTTTAAGTTTCTTTGCCTGTTTTTTTGATTCTCTGCCCTTTGTGTGGGCGTGGGCGTGGCGCTTTTTAGCCGGGTTAGCCTCTGCGGCGTTGATGGTGTTGGCTGCTCCCTTGTCTCTAAGTCTTGTGAAAGAAAAACACCGATCTAGCGTGAGTGGCTTTATTTTTAGCGGGATTGGGATAGGGGCGATCTTTAGTGGCTTTGTGTTGCCCTTGTTTGCGCCCTTTATCCATTGGGCATGGATTTTATTAGGTAGCTTGAGCCTGCTAGCTTTTTTCTTTGCTCTCTTCTCTTTAAAACCCCTCCATCCTCCCAAATCCCCCTCCCAAACCTCTAACTTCAAGCCTTCGTTCTTTTTCCTCTTACTCGTGATCTCCTATGTGCTCAATGCCATTGGCTATCTCCCCCACACCCTCTTTTGGGTGGATTATCTCGTGCGTGCCCTGCATTTTAGTAACGCTGTTGCGGGCGCGTCTTGGGCGTTCTTTGGTTTGGGATCGGCATGTGGGGCGATTTTAAGCGGGTTTTTAGCTAGGGGGATTGGCTTGAAATGGGCTTCTATTGTGGTGCTTGCGATCAAAGCTTTCGCCTGCTTGATTCCTGCTTTTTCTTCTCATTTGGCTTGGCTCAATCTCTCTATCTTTTTAATGGGTTGCACTACAACGGGGAATGTCGCGCTCACAAATGCTATGGCGTTGCGCTTAGTGGGCAAGGATGCCTTTGCGCGCGCTTCAAGTTGGCTCACCTTTAATTTTGCCATCTTCCAAGCCCTCTTTTCTTTTATCTTTAGCGCGGGTCTGCACCATGTGAGTTTTTTTAGCCTATTTGTCTTTTGTGGAATNNTTGTGGTGTTGTTGCCGGTTAAAGAGGCTAAATTTTAGCCCAAAGACATGCGCGGACACCATGCAATACCCAGAGCGTTGAACAAGGTTGTTAAAGAAGTGTAGATAGCTTGGGGGTCTAAATCCTTGAGGATGAAGACTAATTGGGATAGGCGCTCTTGTGTGGGGTTTAAATGGGTGGGGGGGTAGATGATGTGCTGTACACCATTGAGCGCGATACAGGCTTGCTCTGTGCGGATAAGACCCTTTGTGCGCAAAATGCGATCCCCATATCTGTAGAGCAAGAAACTCAGCCACAACGCAAAAGCGCTCCAGTCTATGCGCTCTTCAAACTCCAAACACAGGGTTTTAAAGCGTTGGTGTGCGTGGCTAGGGGGGGTGGGGGGATGGGA
>NZ_FZMF01000061.1 GCF_900197685.1 Helicobacter baculiformis
CGCCAGCATCATAAGATTGTCTAGCCTGGAGCTCTTGTTTAGCTTGTCGCTTAGCCTGCTCTGCCTTATTCTCCTTTGCTTGCATTTGCACGCCTATAAAGCATAGAGTAACCAACAATGCGACTTTCAACACATCCTTCAAACCTGCTACTATCATCTTCTTCATCTTCCTATCCGCTTTTTCTCAGATCTCTAGCTCTATTATAGCTTATTTCAATTGAAAAACAAGCAGGATTGGGGGAGTCTTATAGTTGTAAGAGTGTTTTTCAACAGCATGTGTTGGATTGTACGGCATTTTGCTTTCAAAAGCTACGGGATTATGGGATTTATGTCTTGAATAATACGTTTGTTTTACTGTCAATCTTGCGGTGTGGAGTCAATAGAGTTTTAATGCAAGTAATCAAAGCTTGATGGATTTTGTCAAGTCATAAATTTTATGTAAAAAGATGCTCTTTTAAACTTTTTAACCTGAGGCGTTTTTTGCTTCACGCGCGCGTAAATCATTTGTAAATCTTTTGTAATATATTTGTACGCGTTTTTTTTTTTTGTTTCTAAGTACCATGAATACGAATTTTCAAAGTTTTTTTTTTTTATTCGCTAGGGGTAAATTCGGGGATCGCTAGGGGTAAATTCGGGGATCGCTAGGGGTAAATTCGGGGGATCGCTAGGGGTAAATTCGGGGTCGCTAGGGGTTTATTTCATGAAATTATATTATGTGCTATAATTTACGAAAATTACATAAAAAAGGCGTGTAAAATGAATGATGTGGAAACACAACGTCAGAATTTAGAACAGCAGATCAAAAAGCTACAAACGCTCATTAATCTAACGGCAGATTCTGCTCTCAAGCATATACTGGAAAGAAGACAAGCCAACTACCTCGATAAACTAGTGACCTTAATCCAATCGCCGTCTGCAAACCTTCCTCAGGCATTGGATTTGCCGAAAGTGGACACGTTGCCACAAAATGTTTCAAACTTGCCCCAAGAATTGCCTGTGTCATCTAGAGAGAATGCAGATCGAACAACACTTGTTAATGGAGATACAACATCGCTCGTACCTAGCGTTCTTGCGAAAAACTTACCAATCACAAATTCTTCTCAAGTTGTCATTCACAACGATATTTACAAGGTCAATTTAGGAAAGTTAGGTGCATGGGAAAGCAATCTATTCTTTACCATTTTCAATAAACTCAAAGATAACGGTGGAACTCTGGTGCGATTTAATTCTAAAGAAATCAAGGAAATGATCGGTAGTCAAAAGATTGATGATGCTAATCTACTAAGAGTTGTTGAAACACTTTGGAAAAATGTAAAAATGGCTAATTTTTGGGAGATTATCCGCTTTATTGAGAATGATGAAGAACTAACTAGAAAAACTAACTACTTCTTGTTTAAGCATTTTTCCATTGTAGCAGACAAGACACCAAAACTCAGGTATATCGAAGTGGGTATTAACACACCCTACTTTACCCACCTACTTAATGACCTTAAGGGTAACTTTACCACCTTTCAACTTAGACAGTTCATCACCCTTAGAAGCAAATATTCTAAGACTCTTTACCGACTCTTAGTGCGCTTTGAAGATGTTAAAAGCGATGATTATGCTTGTGACGTGCTCACCTACCAAAATGATTTTCAAGGTTTCAGAGAGTTCATGGGTTTTCCAAAAAGTCTAGCTATTAAAGACATCGATAAAATCTTAAGAGATGCCTGCAAAGAACTTGGTACACTTTGGAAAGACTTTGATCCAGAAAATCCTAACCGCTCTCTACCTTACCAAGCAATCGATTATATTAAAATCAAAAGAGGACGAAGCCACAAAGTTGTAGGCATTACTTTTCACTTCGTTACACAACCACATATAGAGATACAAAAATCCATCTTAAAACGCAATAATCAAAATCGCATCTATGGCTCATTGAATGAGATGCGAAAAAAAACATTCGATAAGGAAATCAAAAAAATTGATAAAAAAGAAGAACACACCCAATGTTACTATAACAAACAGGAGCGTGAAACACTAAAAGGCTTTTGCAACTCCATTGGAAATTTATTAGTGCAAAATCCAGAATACTATTTCAAAAGCGTTCAGCTTATAGATATACGCGCCTGTAAGGGCACCGATCCACGACTAGTTTGTCAATTCAAAATTTCGAATCCCAGTTCTGCCGATCAGCATTATGCTAGCTTTTTTCAAGATTACACTAGATTTTTCCAAATAAGAGGAAACGATCATTTCACATATATCTTTGCCAACCATGATAGTTTTTTGCGAGAATTCGTCAAAGATGCTAAGTAAATTTACCGACCTGAAAAGTATTGCCAAACACACCTAGTAAACTTGAAACGCACCTCGAGAATACACTCGATGCTGATGAGCCTACTCGTTCATTTGTGTCTATAAACAAATTATGATTGTTAGTATTATAGTCTAGAAGCTATCGCTAATCGACGATGTCCATTGAATACAAGCAAACGTATCATGGTCGCGTCTCAATTCTAAATAAAACCCATGTAAAATCTATTAGAGAGTTTGTTTTTTGCACACTATATGCTTTCCCTCCCCCAATCCTGCTTGTTTTTCAATTGAAATAAGCTATAATAGAGCTAGAGATCTGAGAAAAAGCGGATAGGAAGATGAAGAAGATGATAGTAGCAGGTTTGAAGGATGTGTTGAAAGTCGCATTGTTGGTTACTCTATGCTTTATAGGCGTGCAAATGCAAGCAAAGGAGAATAAGGCAGAGCAGGCTAGACAATATCTTGATGTCGCCATCAAAGCCTATACAAGTAAGCAATACAGGAAAGCTGTGGGGTACTTCCAAAAAGCGGCTAGGATGGGAAATTCACAGGCTTACGCGTATTTGGCAGGAATGTACAGTCTTGGGCAGGGCGTGCGTAGGGATTGGGAAAAGGCTGAAGAATATGAACAAATGCTTCTCTCTGTTGCCTACAGGGAATATCTCAACAAGTTTAGGATTACCGATCAGTACCTTGAACTTGCTGGAAAGGCTCTCTCGCGCGCGGATTATCAAGAAGCTGTCAAATACTACCAAAAAGCAGCGGAGAAAGGGAGTGTCAGAGCCTACAATAGTCTAGGGTTTATGTACAAAAGCGGACAAGGGGTACAGCAAAATTATCAAGAAGCTGTCAAATACTACCAAAAAGCGGGTGAGATGGGGGATGGTGGATCTTATAAAGCTTTAGGAGACATGTACATAGAGGGACACGGTGTGCCTAAAGATTACGCAAGAGCTTCTGAATACTACCGGCAAGCAGGGAAGATGGGGGATGGTGGATCTTATAAAGCTTTAGGAGACATGTATGCAGAAGGACATGGCGTGCCCAAAGACTACACTAAAGCCTTTGAATACTACCAAAAAGCGGGTGAGATGGGGGATGGTGGATCTTATAAAGCTTTAGGAGACATGTACTACGATGGGCAAGGCATGCAACAAGATTATCAAGAAGCCATGGAGTACTATCAGAGAGCGGGCAGAATGGGGAATGCTGATGGCTACGCGTATTTGGGCAATATGTACTATGATGGTAAGGGCACGCAAACGGATTACGCCAAGGCCTTCGAGTACTATAAAAAGGCGGATGGAGGAGGCAAAGGGGTAGCTTTCTATGGTTTGGGAACTTTGTACCAAGGTGGGTTAGGTGTACCGAAAAATCCAAAACTTGCGGAGGAATATTTTCAGAAAGCTTGCGATGCAGGCTTTAGAAAAGCATGCGATCTTCAGGGCTTGGGTCTGCATGAGAATCTCCAAAACAAGAACTTTCAGAGTGTAGAGGAGTCCTCTGAAATTTACGCTGAGCCTCAGTTCGTTGAACCTCAAAAGAAGGTTAAGTTGGGCACTAATGCAGAAGTATCTACTCAAGATAAAGAGCAGTCTATCGAGAAAGTGAATACAGACAAGGAGAAATCCACAGATAAAGACGATGGTCGCACTTTTGAAAAACAAGTAGATACTCTGATGACAAAAGTAGATAGTGTTAGCAGAGAGGTGGATTCGCTTTCCAAAAAAGTAGATAGCATCACTCAGAAAGTGGAAGCACTTTCTAACAAACAGGGCGAGTCTGAAAATACGGGCAAACAAGAGCAACAGCATGAGACCGTGAGTCAACCAACAAGTAAGCATTCTGAGCCCAAATCAGCTAACGAGAATCCTAACAACAAAGCTACACAGCATGAGCTCTCACGTAGCATAACAACTGAGAAGGCAAGTACACTAACTGAAAAATCGAGCCAACCTGAGAGTCTGAACAAACTCGAGCAAAAACACGAGATCGTAATTCAGCCGGCCAGCTCTAGCGAAAATTTAACTGGTGAAGGCGTTGAATTCGAGACTATTGCAGAGCGCCCTAACGACAACAACAAAGCTACACAGCATGAACTCTCACGTAGCATAACAACTGAGAAGGCAAGTACACTAACTGAAAAATCGAGCCAACCTGATCAAAGAGCAACCGTGAGATTACGCCCCATGAGTGGCAATTTACAGTAGAATCCTTTGGAGGATTCGTGAGTTCTTACCCGCTAAAGGCGGGTGGTCTTACGAGTTTGTGGCACTCTGCGGGGGGCGCGTTGGTGTGGAGAGTTTGCCTTCAAGGTTTTAGGATTTTAGTAGCTTTGCATAAAGACTTCATGTGCCTTTAAAGAGCGAGACAAATGCGAAATTCATCCTCAGATCTATGCTTTTTGTGGTCTATAGTCTTGGACTTCCTCCATGCCGTTTTTCTAATTCTTATTTCAGAATGTTTCAACAAGCGATACTAGTAGAGATTCTATGAGCATAGAGAATCATCAAATTTGAAATGAAGCTTCTATGGTTATACCGACAAAGTCTGAACCCCCTCTATACCCTATAACTATAGATTTTGCTAAAATAACTGCATTTGCCACAAGCAACTCTTTCTAGACTTACACGCGCCAAATTGAAATGCCTCTAAATCATTCTGTCTTATTTCATCAAGCAAATTCCTAATCTGTTGTATCTTAATTTGTATAACTATACGGTATCTTTACTATACTTTCCTTATATTAAACCTGTAATATTAAACCTGTATTGGAATTATGAGTAGTGTGCCCTTGTTGCCAATATGTCATATATATCTCAATATGAGTTTCAACACTAGAAGTTGTATTCTAAGATCTACTATACTGGATGGATAACAAACATGTAAGGAAGAAGCGATAAAAATGCGATGCAAGTTTTAGCAAGGCTCTCTATCCTGTAAAGTATAGCACAACATTACTTTCAATAATGTAACTGTAATCCAGTGTAGTTGTACACTAGTAATAGTTCCCCAATCCTGCTTGTTT
>NZ_FZMF01000058.1 GCF_900197685.1 Helicobacter baculiformis
CCCCATAAATCAGTCCCATACACCCTATTTTTTTTTAATCAAACCCACCACTATTACAACCATGTTCTTTCAATGATTCCCAAAGACGAATGGGTTATTAAGATAGATGTAGATCATATCTATGATGCCAAAAAATTTTATAAGAGTTTTTACGATATTTTGCATAGCTATGAGGCTTTGAGTTGCCCTAGAATCAACTTTAGAGTGCAGGGGAGGCAGATTTATATCCAACAATCTGCAAACCTGCAAATGGTTTTCAGCGGCGATCAATTATGTTTTTGTAATACAGATGTTCGCTTCGTTCCTTTGCCACGAGGTGAAAGGCTTATTGAAAAACTTCACTTTGATCGTCCTGTTACGCTTGTGCGTGATCTTGAGTTGGCTCAATGGCATTTTCCTTATGTCAGAACATCCCGCCACGCTGTCGCGGATCATCTAAAATGGATCACGTTAGAAGAATTTAAAGAACATTATGCAAACCATATTGGCATAAAGATCGATCCCGATATGCTCGATGCAGAGCGAATCTTGGCGCACTATGCTAAATTTAATCTTGACTAACTACATTCAAGCATTATAGATATATTCATGGGTTAGGGGAGTGTTGTTGTCCACGCTATGGGTGAATAAAAGTTGGTAGAGGTCCACACTCCCCACGCGAAAAGCAGAAGCACAGCTATTCAAATACAGCCCCCACATGCGCACAAAACGCGCATCATACATGCTCTTGATGGTCTCTTCATGGGCGCAAAAGTTTTGATACCAAATGTCTAGGGTTTTGGCATAGTGCAGGCGCAAACTCTCGGCTAAGACTAAATGAAAATCGCTCTCAGCGCTGATAGAAATCACCTCTCTTAAAGAGGGCAGATACCCCCCCGGGAAAATGTATTTGTCAATCCACGCATTCGTAGTGCCCTCAAAGCAACACAAGATGGAGTGCAGCAAGAAAGTCCCCCCCACTTTTAACACTTCTTTGACCTTCTTGAAATAAAAGGGTAGGTTCTCTTTGCCCACATGTTCAAACATCCCCACACTCACCACCTTGTCAAAGCGCTCGTGCATGCCATCTAAATCTTGGTAATTTAAAAGTCTGATTGTAACGCGATCCTCTAAGCCCATGTCCTTAACCCGTTGGCTAGCCTGCTTGAATTGCTCTTCTGAGATCGTGATACCCACCACTTCTACGCTGTATTCTTGAGCCGCCCGAATCGAGAGATAGCCCCAACCACAGCCAATATCTAAGAGTTTTTCGCCCTGCTTGAGATCGAGTTTTTTGAGCGTGTGATCGAGTTTTTGTAATTGGGCTTGATAGAGGGTGTCTTTTGGCGTTTTAAAATAGGCGCAAGAATAACTCAAAGTTTCATCTAGCCAAAGCTTGTAAAAATCATTGCCCAGATCATAATGGCTTTGGATATTAGAACTCTCTTTGCTGGTTTGTCGGATAGGAATGGCGTTATCATGCCTGTGCAGATGCGCGTAGTTGGTTTGCAAATAAAGCGCACGCATCACTGCATCCATAGAACCTTCAATGTCGATCACGCCATCCATATACGCTTCTGCAATGGTCAAAGACATGTCTTTTTTGATGTCGCTCATTTTCAGGGGGCGGTTGAATTTGATGGTGAATTTAGGGGTTTTTGTGCCATTGAGATACACTTCTTTATCCCAAAAAATGATGCGATAATCCCCATTCTTAAAGCGCTTGAGCATAGATTTTAAAAACACCTTAGCTAACATCAATCTCCTTTTGTGCTATTATATGCTTTTAGACTTAAAGGCAGACGCATGCAAAGACTGGTTTCTACGCCCATTTACTATGTCAATGATGTCCCGCATTTAGGGCATGCCTACACCACTTTTATCGCCGACATGCTCAAGAGATACTACACCCTTAGAGGGCATGAGGTGTTCTTTTTGACGGGCACGGACGAACATGGGCAAAAGATCGCCCTGAGCGCCCAAAAACATGGGTTAAGTCCTCTAGAATACGCCTCTCAAATCAGCGCGCATTTTAGATCGCAATGGGATTTCTTTGACATCGGTTACGATCATTTTATCCGCACCACAGACAGCGCGCATGTCCTAGCTGTGCAACGCGCCTTTGCCACCATGCTAGAACAGGGCGATATTTACAAAGGCACTTACAGGGGTTCTTATTGTGTGAGTTGTGAGAGTTTTGTGGCTAACCACGCGCGTTGTCCAGATTGTCAGAGAGAAACAAGCATCTTAGAAGAAGAGAGCTATTTTTTTAGATTGAGCCAGTATCAAGAGCCCCTGTTAGAGTTTTACGCCAAAAACCCTAGAGCCATTTTACCCACCAGCCGTGCGCCTGAGGTGTTGCGCTTTATTGAACAGGGCTTGCACGATCTCTCCATCACGCGCACCAGTTTTGAATGGGGGATCAAGCTCCCCCCCACATGCAAAGACCCCAAGCATGTTATCTATGTTTGGTTGGACGCGTTGCTCAATTATGTGAGCGCGCTGGGTTATCCGCATGGGGAGAAGATGGGCTATTTCAACCATGCCATCCATGTAGTGGGCAAGGATATTTTGCGCTTCCATGCCATTTATTGGCCCGCGTTTTTGATGAGTTTAGGGTTGCCCTTATTCAAACATCTTTGTGTACACGGGTGGTGGACCATTGAGGGCGTGAAGATGAGCAAGAGTATTGGCAATGTGATCAACGCCCAAGAAGTGGCGCAAAATTACGGCAAGGACCCCTTGCGCTATTTTCTCTTGCGTGAAGTGCCCTTAGGGCAGGATGGGGATTTTAGCCTTGAGGCGTTGTTGCGCCGCTCCAATGCGGATTTGAGCAACACTTTAGGGAATTTGTTGCAACGCTTGAGCGGCATGGCGTGGCGTTATTTTGAAGGGCGCATTGAAAGCGCGCAGGTTTTGCAACACTATGCCCAAGATTACGCCACCCTGAGCGCGCTTTTTGAGCCCCTAGAAGCAAGCATGCAAGAGATGCAGCCTCACAAATACCTAGAGGATCTGTGGAAAGTCTTTGAGGGAGCTAATGCGCTCATCGCGCGCGATGAGCCATGGAAAATGCGCGATCAAGCCAAGATCATGGCGTTGTTAGGGCTTGTTGCGGCCCTGCTAGCCAAAGCGACCTACTACCTCTACCCTGTGATCCCACAGAGCGCGCGCAAGCTAGCCGACATCCTAGGTTTAAAGCTAGAGGCTGAGGCGTTTGGGCGTATCCAAGAAAATCCTTTTTTAGATGCTTTCGTGATTGCCAAAACCCCGCCCCTTTTCCCCCGCTTAGAATTGATCCAAGCCCCCAAGCCCAAAACCCAAACCATCAGCTTAAAAGATTTTCAAAAGCTAGAGATTCGCGTAGGGCAGGTGGTGAGTGTAGAAAAGCTAGAGCAGAGCGACAAACTCCTATTGTTGCGCGTGGATTTTGGGGATAGGGTGCGCGTCATTCTCTCTGGGATTGCCAAGCATTACGCGCCCAAAACTCTAGAGGGGCAACAGGTGTGCGCCTTGGTGAATTTAGAGCCGCGCAAAATGTTAGGGGTGCTGAGTGAGGGCATGGTGTTGAGCGCTGGGGATGGAGAGCATTTAAGTCTGATCGCGCCTCTAACCCCTATGAAAAATGGGAGTGCCATTAGCTAGTGCATGTGGCTGAGGTGGTGGAGATCACTAGGGGGGTGCTTAAAAGCGCGCCCTGTGTGCACGCCTTTAGCCATGTCAGTACAGACCCTAAAAACACGCAAGGGGGGCTCTTTATCGCCCTACACCCTCAAGACATCGCGCAGGCGCTAGCATGCGGGGCTTATGGGGTGCTTTACGATCAGGACATGGGCATTAGTGATCCAGAAATTGCGTGGATCTTTGTGCCCCAAGTGGCTAAAGCTCTAGAGAGATTATTGCGCTACCACTTATTGGGGGTGCGTCTACTCTGTGTTGACGCAGTGGAGTTTGCCATTCTTTCTAGGATTGTGCATGCCAAACATGTAGTGTTGTTTGAGGGGGAGAGTGTGGAGCTGCTGAACCTATCCCTTTTAGAAGTTTCTTGCATTGTGGCGCACACCCCCGCTTTTAAGAGTTTTTTTGAAAAGGAGTTAGACCTAGAGGGCGCTCCGCCCTTTCAAATCTTGTTAGCCCAACTCTTTAACTTGAGTGTTCTCTATCAGGGCGTGCGTTTTGATCTCAAATTGCCTAGTTTCTATGCCCCGCAATTAGCCCGCGCGCTCCTTGCTTGTGAGGCGTTGGGGGTGCGCGCGCAATTAGACCACTTGGGCATGTTGCCCTTCATGCGCGCCTTTTACACCAATGACGCGCTAGAACCCTGCACGCATGGCTGTAAGGTGCTTGTGGGAGGGGTGCTCTTGGATCACATGCGCGCGCTCCTTGATCACACCCGCACAAACGCCCCTTGGCACCATATAGAAATTTTCACCCCCACCCCCCTAGAGATCGCCCACCAACTCTACTGCGATCTCAATCATTTGAAAATTTTACTGCGCGCTCCCTTTACTCTAGGTTTTGTTTTGGGGGGTGTGGACATAGGCGCGCTGTTGGCGTGTAGACCCCAGCAGGGGAGCTTATTTGGCTAATTATTGCTTAGATCAGGGTTTGCGTATTTTCTTAAGCGAGGGGGTAGACCTAGATTTACTTTATGAAAGGGCATGGGCTTTGCGCCCATGGCGCAAGGGTCCCTTCATGCTAGAACAACACGATCGGGGCTTTAAAATCCAAAGCGAATGGCGGAGTGATTTTAAATGGGATCTTCTCAAAGATTGCCTAGATTTAAGAGGTAAGCATGTCGCTGATGTGGGCTGTAATAATGGCTACCACCTCTTTTGTATGGCTAAGCAGGCTTGTGCAAGCTTGAGCGGGTTTGATCCTAGTGCGCTGTATAGGGCGCAATTTGAATATTTGAACGCGCTCTTGGGGCTTGATATTCTCTATGAGAGTTTGGGAGTGGAGAATCTGCGTACTTATCCAAAACGCTTTGATGTGATCTTTTGTTTGGGGGTGCTCTACCACAGAAAAGACCCCCATAGCGCGCTCAAAGCCTTGCACATGGGGCTTAATCAAGAAGGTGTGCTGGTTTTAGACACCCTCATTTATGAAAGCCCCCTAGAGGTCGCGCTCTGCCCGCGCACCTATGCTAAAATGCGCAATGTCTATTTCATCCCCAGCCCTAGTGCCTTGCAAAATTGGGCGTTTAAAGCGGGCTTTAGCACTTGTACTATGCTTGCCAAACGCCCCACCACCACACAAGAACAGCGCAAGAGCGCATGGATTGAGGGCTTGAGTTTGGAGCATTTTTTAGACCCAAGCGGGACGAAAACGCTGGAGGGTTATGACCCCCCCTTACGCGCTTACTTTATCTTAACAAAAGGCTAAACATGAGTGATACACCCCTTGAGGAAGGTTTGGTGGTTTGTTCTAAGCTCGAGCAGACACTGTGTGCAGATTTGATCTCTTTTGGATCGGGAAAAGCGACCGTATGTCTTATTCCTAAAGAATTTATGCTCTGTGAGGAAAATATCGTGCATGCAGGCTTTATTGTGAGCGCGGCGAGTTTTGCCGCCCTTTGCGCGCTCAATAAGAAAAATAGCTTGATTAGCTCGATCAAATTGAGTTTACTCGCCCCTGTGGAACTGAAACAGGAAGTTTATTTTAACGCTACTATCAGTCATACCAGCTCTAAAAAGGTGTCTGTACGTGTGGAGGGGGAGTTTATGGAAATCAAAGTTTTTGAGGGGGATTTTGAAATCTTAGTTTTTGAAAAGCGCCCCTTCAAGTTCAACTTCAAGGAAGATTAGTGGTTATTGTGCTGGTGGTGGATAGTTTTGAAAACAAGAGCAATGGCACTTCTATGGCGGCTTATCGTTTTTACAAAGCTTTGCAAAAGCATGGGCATGCGGTGCGCGTGGTCGCCCCCTTTGTGCAAGGGGAGGGGTTTTTCAGCGTGCCTGAGCGCCATATTCCCTTGGTGACTCAAATTGCCCATAAACAACATATTCTCTTTGGTAAGCCCCAACAAAAGGTGCTGCAATGCGCTTTTGAAGGGGCGGATATTATCCATCTCTTCTTGCCCTTTAAATTAGAAAAAGTCGCTATAGAAGTCGCGCGTTCTATGCAAATCCCCTTTGTGGGGGCGTTTCACTTGCAACCCGAACACATCACCTACAATATCAAATTAGAAAAGCTCGCTTGGTTGAATCGCGCGATCTTTTGGTGGTTCAAACACAATTACTACCAGCACCTCAGCCATATCCACTGCCCTTCGCCTCTAATCAAATCCGAATTAAACAGACATGGTTATGGGGGGAAAAAATATGTGATCTCTAATGGGTTTGATCCTCTCTACACCCCCCGTACGCACAACACGAAGACAGATGATCTTTACCACATTGTCATGGTGGGGCGTTATTCGCCTGAAAAAAACCAACGCGTGCTCATCGAGGCAGTGCACCTAAGTGAGTACCGCGCTAAAATTCAATTACATCTCAAGGGGCAGGGGCCTTGTTTGAACGCGTTGCAAAGACAGGCTAGCAAATTAGCTCATCAAGTGGATTTTGGTTTTGTAGAGCCTAGCGCCTTAGTGGAATTGCTCTACCAATGCGATCTCTATGTGCATAGCGCAGATGTGGAGGGGGAGGCGATCGCGTGTTTAGAGGCGATGGGCTGTGGGGTGGTACCCATCATTTCAGATAGCAAAATTAGCGCCACCAATCAATTTGCCCTAGATAATCGTTCTCTTTTTAAAGCCAATGACCCCATAGACCTAGCGCGCCAGATTGACTATTGGCTCGAACATCCTGCAGAACGCGCTCTCGCTGAAAAAGCCTATGCCCATAGTGTACAAAATTACACTTTAGACAAATCCATCGCGCAGACCTTAGAGATGTATCAAGAGGTGATTGAGGATTTTAAGCGCATTTACTAATGGCGCACCAAATCCACCCCCTTGGGGAGTACAAAGACAAACATCGAATCTTCTAAAGGGGTATTGGTTTTTACAGCGCTAAAGATGATTTGGACCTTGTTCTTGAGTTTGTCTGTAAACTCTAGCAAATAGGGTAACTTGTCCTGCAAAGTGAGGTAGTAGGTGGTGTCTTTGATCTTGGTTTTATAACGCCCATCTTTTTGGAGCTTGGCTTTTTTGAGAATGGTGAAGAAATCCAAAGACTTGTCTAGTTTGGTGAGGGTGGCTTGCAAGAGCTGAGGTTCATAGACCACCACACGCCTATCGCGCATGTAGATCTCTTTGATAGAGGGTTTGTCATAGACCCATTTTACCAAATCGGGCATTTTGGCAAAGATTTCGCCCTCATAAACGGGGCTAGGACCTTCGCCCAGCACCACCTGCTTGAAATGCGCGCTAAAGCTCTGAAAATGCAAATCCAAGCCCAACAGCCCCCCCACCCCTAAACATAAAATAGCGATCCAGCGCATGCTCTTCTCTTTTAGGCGCGATTGTATAAAAATTTGTTAAAATCTAGGCTTATGTTAAAACAACATGGATACCCACAATGATTACAACCCTTGTTAATAAGATTATCGGTACGAAAAACCAACGCGCCATCAAAGCCTATCAGCAGCGCGTGGCGCATATTAATGCGCTAGAAGAAGAATATAGCGCACTTGAGGATCAGGAGTTACAAGTCCTTTTTGAGAGCTTAAAAACCCAGGTACGCCATCAAGAAAAAAGCTTGGACGAAGTCCTGTGTCAGAGTTTTGCCATCACGCGCGAAGCGTCAAAACGGGTCTTGAAAATGCGCCATTTTGATGTCCAACTCATCGGGGGCATGGTCTTGCATGAGGGCAAGATCGCCGAGATGAAAACCGGTGAGGGCAAAACTTTGGTGGCGACTTTGGCGGTGGCTTTGCATGCGATGAGTGGGCAAAGCGTGCATGTCGTTACGGTCAATGACTATTTAGCCCAAAGGGACGCTAAAGAAATGGAGCCCCTCTATAACTTTTTGGGCTATAGCGTGGGCGTGGTGGTGGGGGGGAGCTTTGATGAGGAGCGGCTAAGTATTTATGCCAATGATGTTGTTTATGGCACGAATAATGAATTTGGCTTTGACTACTTGCGCGACAACATGAAATACGCCCTAGAGCAGAAGGTACAAAAAGAACATGCCTTTGCCATCATTGATGAGGTGGATTCAATTCTCATTGATGAGGCGCGCACGCCTTTAATCATCTCTGGTCCTGTGAATAAGCGCATGGAGAATTACGAGCGTGCGAACATGGTCGCCCAAAACATGGAGCTAGACACAGATTTTACCATTGATGAAAAAAACCGCGTGATTCTCATCACCGAAGAGGGCATTAAAAAGGCAGAAACACTCTTTGGAGTGGACAATCTCTACAGCCTAGATAACGCCATTCTCTCCCACCATTTGGATCAAGCCCTCAAGGCGCATTACTTGTTTGCCAAAGATAAGGACTATGTGGTGTCTAATGGGGAGGTGGTGATTGTGGATGAATTTACCGGGCGCTTGAGTGAAGGGCGGCGCTTTAGTGAAGGGTTGCACCAAGCCCTAGAAGCCAAAGAACAGGTGGGCATTAAAGAAGAAAGTCAAACCCTAGCCGACATCACTTTTCAGAACTATTTTAGACTCTATGACAAGCTTGCAGGGATGACGGGCACCGCCCAAACAGAAGCGACCGAGTTTTTAGAAATTTACAATTTAGAGGTGATCTCCATCCCCACCAATATCCCCATCCAGCGCAAGGATTTAAACGATCTCATCTACAAGAGCGAAAGAGAGAAGTTTGAAGCGGTGATCGCCAAAATTAAAGAATTGCATGCCAAGGGGCAGCCCGTATTGGTGGGCACGGCGAGCATCCAAAAAAGCGAAGTCTTGCACGCGCTGTTGCAACAAGAACGCATCCCTCACACCGTGTTAAACGCCAAGCAACACACCAAAGAAGCCGAGATTATCAAGGACGCAGGGCTTAAAGGGGCGGTAACAATTGCTACCAACATGGCCGGGCGCGGGGTGGATATTAAACTCAGCGAGGAGATCAAAGAATTAGGCGGGCTTTACATCATCGGTACAGAACGCCATGAGAGTAGGCGCATTGACAACCAACTTCGAGGGCGCAGTGGGCGTCAAGGGGATCCAGGGGTGAGCCAATTTTATTTGAGCTTGGAGGATAGCTTATTGCGTATCTTTGGAAGTGATCGCATTAAGGGAGTGATGGAGAAATTGGGCTTGAAAGATGGCGAATACATCGAATCCAAGCTAGTAACGCGTTCTGTAGAAAACGCCCAAAAGAAGGTAGAAGCCCTGCATTTTGAAAGCCGTAAACACCTGCTAGAATACGACGATGTAGCTAATGAGCAACGCAAAACCGTCTACAAATTCCGCAATGAGCTTTTGGACGATGATTACGACATTAGCGCGCGTATTGAGGAGAATCGGCAATATGCGGTGATGAAAATCTTAGAAAGCCAACAAGCCTTTGAAGTGCAGGATTTTAGCCCAGAGGATTTAGAAAACATCGCCCATGTTTTGCAAGAGGAATTTAATGCGCACATTGATTTTACAGATTTACAAGATGAGAGTATCACGGGTTTAGAAACCTTCATCCTCAACGCGCTAGAAGAGCAATACCAAGCCAAGATGGAGCATGTCGAGGAGCGCAATAAGATCGAGCGCATTATCTATTTGCAGATTTTAGATAACGCGTGGCGCGAACACCTCTACACGATGGACAATCTCAAAACCGGAATCGGGCTTAGGGGGTATAACCAAAAAGACCCCCTTGTGGAGTATAAAAAGGAGAGCTATAACCTATTCTTGGAGCTCATCGATTCGATCAAATTAGAGGCGATCAAGACCTTTCATAAATTAGAATTGAGCGCGAGCACGCATGAGGACACTCAGAGATTCTTTAGTGATTTACAAGAGGCACAAGAAGAGTTGAATTTTAACAACTCAGAGATCGAATTAGCTTTAAGTAATTGGGAAATGGAATCTAGCAAAGTATCTAAAACCATTTCTAGAAACGCGCCTTGTCCTTGCGGAAGCGGGAAGAAGTCCAAAGATTGCCACGCTAAGAGCGGTCCTAAAAAAGGGATGTTTGCCAAGCCCAAATGAGTCAGATTGCCCCCTCTTTAGTGCCTTTTTTGGTGCGCCGTTATTTGCGTTTTGACAAGAATCAGCCTTTCATTAGCATCACCGCTTTTTTGGCTTTTTTGGGGGTGGGGGTGGGGGTGATGGTGCTCATTGTGGCGATGGCTATCATGAACGGGATGAGTAAGGAATTTGAGAACAAGCTTTTTGTGATGAATTACCCCTTAACCTTATACACGACAAGTTATGCGGGCATTGAACAGAGCACTTTGGAGGCATTAGAGCGCAAATTTCCCCACCTGATCTTTAGCCCCTATTTGCAAATGCAGGTGGTGGCGCGTTTCAATGGCATGGTGAATGGCGGGTTGTTATTTGGGGTGGATATAGATAGAGAATTGCGTATCAATACTATTTTAAAAAAGAGCTTTGATACAGAGAGTTTAGCGCGCTTCAAATCCACACCCTTTCATCTCATTGTGGGTAAAACCTTAAAAGAGTCGCTTTTATTGGGCAAAGCTAAAAAATTAGATTTGTTCTTCACTAAGTTAGAACCCACTGGCTTTGTGCTCTCTCCCACCATGAAACGCTTTGAGGTGGATGGTGTCTTTGAATCCGGGCTTAGGGCTTATGACAATAGCTATCTGTATACCAATTTAAAAGCCCTGAGCGCGATTAGAAATCTGCCCCCGGGGGTGTATGATGGGATTCATGTGTATTCCCAACACGCCATGGAGGACATGGATAAAATCAAAGAAGCGCTTAAAGAAATCCCCAATCATGGCGTAGGCATTGAAGGGTGGTGGCAACAAAATGGGAATTTCTTTTCGGCAATGGCGCTAGAAAAGCGCGCGCTCTTTATCGTGTTGATGCTCATTATTTTAATGGCCTCTTTAAACATCATTAGCTCCTTGCTCATGGTGGTGATGCACCGCCGCAAAGAGATCGCTCTCTTGCTCAGTCTGGGGGCGAGCGCTCCAGAGATCAAGCGCAGTTTCTTTGTGCTAGGGAGTGTGATCGGGGGAAGTGGGATTATTTTAGGGGTACTCTTAGCATTCTTGGCGATGGGCTTTTTAGCGCACTTTCCTATTATTTCTTTACCCGCTGATGTCTATGGCATGGATAAATTGCCTTTAGATTTGGCGATGACGGATTTCTTAGGCACACTCATAGGCGCGATTCTCATCGTTGCGCTTTCCTCCTACTACCCCGCACTCAAAGCCTCTAGTGTAGACGCGCTTGCCGTGTTGCGCAACGAGTGAGGATAATTTAAGCTACATTGGGGTATAGTAATTGCGTCTTTTAGCGTCAGCTAGAGAGAAATTTCGCGGAGAGAGCACTTGAAGAATATTTACGTAGGGAATTTGGTTTATAGCGCCACAGAGCAAGAAGTAGAGGAACTCTTTAGTCAGTTTGGAGCGGTGAGTTCTGTGAAGCTTATTTCAGATCGTGAAACCAAAAGACCTAAAGGGTTTGGGTTTGTAGAAATGGAAGATGAAGGGGCACTCAAAGCGATCAGTACTTTGGACAATACGGATTTTATGGGTAGAACGATTCGCGTTACAGAGGCAAACCCTCGAAGATAACTTGTTGGGGGGGGTTTTTGCCGGCCGGTTTAGCGCCCGCGATCGGCGGCTTCCTTGTTTCTTTCCCCTGGACACTACACCAAGATAGCGAAGCCCGGGCACCCTGTGGTTTTTTTCTGCTGTCTGTTCACTTACCTTTAACACCCTTTGGCAGAAATTCTGCTCAGCAAGCGCGATGCGTTCATTTTAGCGAGTGGAATAAATGCCCCTTATTTGTAAGATAACATTCGCATATATTCGTATCTAGCGCAGGGGATGCGCAATTAGCCTTTGTCAGATTGGCATGCCCCATAGCTAAAGTTAGGGGATTCTAACTTTAGCGGAGATCGTAGCTTCAAACAGGACAACTCGCTTAGGAGCCTTATGTTTTCTATTGCTAAAGTTGATGTTCCAACCTCAAGGGTACTACTCCTTGATTGCGACTTGGATATTAGCGCGAGACTGCTAATGCTAGCCAACTATCACTATCGCTTTAAGCTTGTGGGCTTTAGCGCGCGAGTGGTAACCGGTCAACGGGAATAAGCAAACTACCTACCCTGGCTTGTCTGCAACAGAGTGAGAAGTCGCAAACGCGACGCGTTTGTTCTCTACGGGCAATATCAGAACAACATCAGTCTAGGAAGCCTAAAGTTTTAACGCATTTAGGCACTTCACTTTTTCGTTATAATTCTGCCCTATGGCGCACATGGTGGTCTGCTTTGGGTCATTTGGAGAATAAGACTTAGAGCTTAGGGTCGGGGGGATAGTGGGTGATCCTCCAGAAAGGAGGTCGCCATGAAGCGAATGCTGATAATCCTAGCGCTTATGATGCTCTTGACCCAGTATCTGCGCTAAAGGCGGAAAGAACCCCCCACAAGGGGGGGACTCTCGCGCTAGGATTATTGTGCCATAAGTTTTTAAATTTTGCGCTGATTCCCTTTAATTTTTTAGTTATAATTCCAGCTTATGGCGCACATGGTGGTCTGCTTTGGGTCATTTGGAGAAACGGCTTAAAGGGTAACCTTTAGGTTTGTGGGTCGGGAGTTGCAGCGGGTGGTGCTCCGGAAAGGAGGCACACCATGCGCTTAATGCTAATCTTAGTGGTGTTAGTGGTTCTGACTCAACCACTTTACTAACACAAGGCGGGGCTAAAGCCCCGGCACCACTAGGATTATTGTGCCATAACTTCTTAAATTTTGCGCTGATTCCCTTTAATTTTTTCGTTATAATCCTGCCCTATGGCGCACATGGTGGTCTGCTTTGGGTCATTTGGAGAAACGGCTTAGAACTTATCTTTTAGGTTTGTGGGTCGGGGGGATAGTGGGTGATCCCCCGGAAAGGAGATCGCCATGCAAAAAATGCTGATAATTCTAGCGTTGATGGTACTCTTCACCCAATACCTCCGCTAAAGCGAACGCCCCCTTTGGGGGCAGTTGCGCTAGGATTATTGTGCCATAAGTTTTTAAATTTTGCGCTTAGGCAAACCTTCAATGAGCAAGCTTTCAGCTTGCTTCCCACAAACTCTTTAAAAGGGCGATAAACCCCGGTTGTTTGTTTTTCAAAACTCTAAACGAGTCTAGCAGGTGCAAGAATTGATCGCGGCTTAAACCATAGACATCGCGCGCGATGAGAATGTCTAGCTGTGCGCGTTTGGTGTGATAAAGCTTAGAGGTTTTGGGCACATCTAGGGGGGGTTTAAACAGGCGGGCTAGATCGCTAAAATGCCCGTTGGTGTCGTGATAAAGCTGGCATTCTAACGCGCTTTGGGCGATAGCCAAGTAAAGGGGGTTGGTTTTGATCTCTTCAAGGCTAGGCTGGGGGAGGGGGAGTTGTCCAAGATAAGTTTTTGTAATATTAATTTGGGTTAGTGATCGCAAGTAATAATCTATTACCAACGAATTAAACAAACCCAAAACAAAGAGGGTTTGCAAGGGGGGCATTTCTAGTATGCCCTTTGGGGTATAAAGCTTAGGCACAACAAAATACATACTCTCGCCCACCGCACAATTTTTAGGTAGCAAGCTCGCAACAAAGCTTCTTTCGTCCGTATCGCGCGCGATCTTTCTATACCCCAACCTCAAATATTGATACTCATAGGCAATCGCCCCGCTATAATCCCCCTTTTTAGCGCGGTGTTGTTCTTTGCTTTTTAGTCTCTCTTGCAACGCCCCTAGCTCCACGCAGTAGCGGGGCGGGGCAAACTCTGCATTGAATTGGTGGATGTGTTTGCCCTCAAGCAGGGGCAAAAGCGCAGCTTTTGCTGGGGTTTTCTGTGCGTCTATGGGGATAAACAAGTCTTTATCCCCTGTCATGTGCAACTCGGATCTAAAATCTAGCCACATTTGGGGTTTGAATAAATCCTTATCCCCGCTCATGTCCAACTCACGCCTAAAATTGAGCCACCCCTCATTGAGCCTTGCAAACCTAGAGGCGCAATGCTCTAAAATCTCTAAATCTAGCGCGCTTCTGACCTCTTTGAGCGCGCATTTAGCAGAGTTTAACAGAGATTGAAGGGGGATTAAAAGGGGCTTTGTGCTTTGGATCTGTTCTAGGTCTTCTAAATAAAAGAGGGCTTTGATGGGGTGATCTTTAGAGCAGATAAAAGCGCGCACGCCTAAAAGGGCGAATTTGTAACAGCGATGTACATCTTTAAAAATCCCTTGACGATTTTCAAAACTATAGAAAAACTCTAGGGTGTGCTTTTCTAGTAGCCTCTTTCTTAAGCCCAAACTCCCCTCTTCAAGCATGAGCGCACTAGGGATCACCACGCACAAGCGCCCCTTAGAGCCAAGCAGGCTTAAATGGCGTTCTATAAAGAATCTAAACAGATTGCCATCGCCTGCCCCCCGGCTGTTAGGATAATGGGCTTTGTAATAGGCGTTGGTGGTTTGGATGTGGGCTTGTTGTGTGTCAAACTCCCTTTTGATGTAGGGTTTTGCTAGGGCATTGGTTTTAAACTCTTGCTTTTGGGCAAGGCTAAAGGTGCGGTACGCGCTTCTAAACGCGCTAAAAAACTCGCTTTCATCAAATTTGCTCTTCTCCCAAGGGGGGTTGCCAATGATGGCGTCAAAGCCGCTATGTTTTAAGGCAAAGAGCCCGCCACTCCCGCTGGCAATTTCGGGGAACTCTATTTCATAGTTGAAAAATCTAAACTCTTGGGCGTGGGCTTGTATGCATTCTTTGACATCGCGATACTCTGGGGTGTGTAATTGTTCTAGCCCCACGCCCTCTAGCCCTTTGGCGCGTCTTTGCCAAAACTCTTTGAGGGCGGGGTCTGCTTTGTGGGCGATGAGCTCTTGGGTGTTGTAGAAGTTAAGATAGAGATTGAGCTGGTCTAAGTGGGGCTGGATTTGGGCATAGAGGGCTTTAGAGTGGGCGATCTCCTCTTTGGTGCTGTCTTTGGTGTTGGCAAGCTGGCTAAAGAGGGTTTTTAGGGTTTCAAATTCTTTAAAGAAATTCTCATTAAAGAGTCTCCCGCTTTTGCCCAAAAACTCTTCAAATGCGCTAAGGGAGCAACCCATCAACGCGTTGCCGCACTTGATATGGTGTTCTAAGAAACTCAAGGGCGTGCCAAAGACAAAGCTATCAATCCACAGCGAGAGTTTGGCTAGCTCTATGCTAAAGGGGTTAATATCCACCCCATAGATCATTTTCTTTAAAAGCAGGCGTTTTAAAATGGCGGCTTCATCTGCTTGGTAGCCGGGGATATAGCGTTGGGCTTGTTGCTCAATGAGGGCTTTTTCTTGCTCAAAGGGGGTTTGTAGGGCAGGATAGTTGTGTTCTAAAGCCTTTTGGCTAGCAAGGTTTAGCGCTTCAATGAGAAACGCCCCGCTCCCACAGGCGTTGTCTAAAATCTTAAACTCTAAGATGTTTTCATTGTTTAAATCAGCTAGGGCGTGTTGCACTAAGGTTTTGGTGATGTCCTCATGGGTGTAAAAACTCCCGCTGGATTTTCTAGAATTAGAGGTGTTTTTAAGATAAATCTGTCCCTTGGGGTAGTCTTGGCTGGATGTGATCTTTTCTTGCTTTTCTAAGAGAATTTTATCGTGGTTATCGTAGTAGCCCTCGCTTTTTTGCGTTTTACAATAGTGGATTTCTTCTGTAGCGATGGCAAAGAAATAGGACATCAAGCCCTCATAAATGCTCCCTAAATGCACCACGCTTAGAGTGGCATAGCCCCGTTTGCAATCCTCATAGTAGAATAGATGGGTGAGGATTTTTTTCAAAAGGGAGTCGCTAATAATCTTGCCTGCTTTAAAAAGTTGCGTTTTACTAGGCTCAAAGAGTCCGCCATCAAAAAGGGGCATGGCGTAATTTTCATTGCCTTCATTGTAGATGCTAAAGAGATGTTCTAATTTGCCCATGCCATAGTAGGTCTGTGGGTCGTCCTCTAGCCATTCTAAGATGTTATGGATACTCAAATGTTTGCCAAACCCGCTATGTTTTTTGAGCAAATCCTCAAACTTGTCTTCAAAGTAGGCGATGAAAAGCAGTCTAAAGAGAAAATAGAGGGTGTTTTGATAGATGTCTTCTAGGGGGGCTTGTGGGTGGCGCGCGTGCAAAGCCACCCCGATGTCCTCAAACAAAGAGAAGGTATAGCCTTCTGTGCCATAGATGAGATTTTTTAAGTCTTCTTCAATGTCTGTTTTCTTTTCATCATTGGCTTTTAAGGCTGCCCCCATTGTGGTGGTAGGCTCTTTGCTATCCTCTAGGGTTTGGGGCAAAAAGTTAGCGGCGTTGAAAATGTGGTAAAAGTAGAGAAAATGCTCCAAGTCTTGGGTTTGTAAGATCATCTCTAAATCCACTTGAAAAAAGACCTTGTGGTAAGTGGGCTTGTGCGCGTCATAAAAACGCCACACCCTCCCATTGGTCAAAAAGCCATAATTGTGTCTTAAGGCGTTGAGATAGTGCAAAATTTGGTAATGGGGATTGTGCGCGGGGGTTTTTTTAGCGCTATCCACCTCTATGCTATACGCCTTGCTCTCACAGATCACGCTGAAAAAGGCGTTGCTGGCGTATCTTTCTGTTCTGTCTAGGGCTTGGTAGGCTTGTTTTAACTCTGGGCTTGCAAAGAGTAAAAAGTCCGGTTTTTCTAATTTGCCTTGAATACTCTTTTCTTCTTGGCGCAAATACGCCCAACCCAAGATTTCTAGCACTTTGGCGATGAAGTGATCTTCAAACTGGTGTTCATTGCTGGTTTTAAAGTGGAGTAGATTGAGGGCTGTAATTTTCTCTAGGATGGCTTTAGCTTGCTCTTGTGTCTGTGCAAAGTTGTAGAGTTTGGGGAGTTCTTGCTCTAGGGTGTAGGGGGTGAAGAGGGTGTTATGCAGGGGGGAGGATAACATCAATGACCTTTCTAGCGTGCGGTGGCTTTGGCGACCTTTTCGCGAATCACATGCACCACGACTTCACCGGGATATTGTAGGGTATTTTCAATTTCTTTTGCAATATCCTTAGCTAATAAGGTGATTTTAGCGTCATTGACGCGTTCAGGGCAGACAATCACGCGCACTTCACGTCCTGCGTCCATCGCAAAAACTTTTTTAACTCCCTTTCTTTTGGTAGCGATACGCTCTAGGTCATGCATACGGGCTAAGAAGTTTTCAGCATCTTTGCGGCGCGCTCCAGGACGCGCGGCAGAAAGCGCATCTGCTGCGCACACGGCCGCACATTCGATACTCTTGATTTCTTCCCTATCATGATGGGCGTAAATAGCATTCAGGACAACGGGATGTTCATGGTGGCGTGTGCACACCTCTGCGCCTAGCTCGACATGATCCCCCCCACATTCATAGGTCAACGCTTTACCGATGTCATGCAAGATTCCGGCACGGCGCGCGAGCTTAGAATCTCCGCCCAATTGGGCGGCAATATCCCCTGCCAAAATCGCTACTTCGATGGAGTGCATCAGTGCGTTCTGTCCGTAGCTGGTGCGGTAGCGCATTTTGCCAATCAAGCGCTTGAGTTCTTCGTGCATGGAGTCCAATTTGAGATCTAACAAAACCTCTTCGGCATCTTCTAAAATGGCTTCTTCCATATTCGATTCCACGCGCTGGTATATGGTTTCGATACGCGCAGGCTGGATACGCCCATCTTGAATCAATTCTTCCAAAGTGCGCCTAGCAATTTCACGGCGGTAAAGATTGAAGCAACTTAAAGTGATGGTTTTAGATTCTTCATCGATCATCACCTCTACCCCGCTGACACGCTTAAAGGTGTCTATATTCTTGCCCTCTTTGCCAATGATGCGCCCAATATACTCGCTATCAGGCAGATTAACCGCGCTGGTGAGGTTTTCCATCGCAAATTGGCTCGCAAAACGGGCGGTGGCGTCGGCAATCACAAAATTAGCGCGTGCGCGCGCTTCTCTTTTGGCTTCTTTTTCATAACGGCGCACTAAAGCCGCTTTTTGTAACAGCAACTCTTCTTCCACTTGGTGCAAGATCAACGCTTTTGCCTCTTCTTGGGTGTAGCCTGATGTTTGCATCAACGCCTCTAGCATTTGGGCTTTGAGTTCTTCATATTCATTTTGTAAGCGTTCTTGGGCGTTTTTTTGAATTTTTAAATCTTGTTGTTGGACTTCTAAGGCTTGGCGGGCTTGATCTAAATGCGCTTGCTGGGTATTTAGATATTGTCTTTGCTGGGATTCTTGAGAGTGGAGTGCGTCTAATTTGTGCTGGTATTCTTGGGCGTGTGCGTGAACTTTTTGGTCAAAATCTTTTTGTAAGGTTTCTAAAAGGGTTTGGGATTCGACTTCTTTAGCTTGGTAGAGTACCTGAGCCTGATAGAGCAACATATCGGCTTTGGCTTTGGCCTGCCGCAGGTGTTCTTGACTATTGGCTAAAATGGAGCGCTTAGTCAGCCAAAACACACTAAGGCCCGTGAGCGCGCATGGAAGCACGATCTCTAACATGTATTCCATTGGTTATCCTTTTGTTTATCTTATTTGGGGTGCGCTGGTCTAAATAGCGCGCGCTTACTATATCATGGTTCTCGCCTAGCAAACTTTGGGATTGTAAGATTTGGCGGGCTGTAAAAATAATGGGAATTTTAGGGTGTGTGGCAAAGAAGAGGTCATAATAACCCTTGCCAAAACCTATACGCCTACCCGCTTTATCGATACCTAGCACGGGCACAATGGCTAGCTCGAGAGGCTTAAAGTATGCGCGTGTGGGAGAGGGTTCTAAGATATGGTAAGTTTTGCGCACAAGGGGAAGGCGGTAGGGCGTGGCGTGCAAATGTCCTTGTTGTAAAGTGGGCACAAAAACCTTTATCTTGTGCCGGCGTGCCCAAGCGATTAAGGGCATTAAATTGGGTTCATGAGGTAGGTGGCAGTAAAGCAAGAGACGCTTATAGGGTTTAAGCAAGGGTTTAAGTTGGGCGATGATCTTGTGATCTTTAATATCCCAACCGCGTTTTTTAAAAAGAATAGTTTTACATAGAGTGCGGAATTGAGCTTTGGAAATTTTTGTCATACGACTATGCTAGCATAGTCGCCCCAAATTAAGCATGCTTGCTATATAATGAGACCTTTTAAGGAGTATGGTATGAAAGAACCCATGAGCCCTTGTGGCTATGAAAAACTTTGCGCGGAGCTCAGGCGTTTAAAGGAGGAAGAGCGTCCGCAAATTGTCAAAGAAATCGATCGCGCCCGCGAACATGGGGATTTAAAAGAAAATGCTGAGTACCATGCCGCTAAAGAAAAACAAGCTTTCATTGAGGCGCGTATCAATGATCTTAGCCATATCTTAGCCAATGCGCAGGTGATTGACCCCTCTACCTTGAGCCACCATAAGGTAAGCTTTGGAAGCACGGTGAAGGTGCTTAACCTAGAAACAGATAAAGAAGTGATCTATACCATCGTAGGGAGCTTGGAAAGCGACCCCGCGCGTGGGCTTATTTCGTGCAGTTCGCCCATCGCTAAAAGCTTGATGGGCAGAGAAAAGGGCGAAGAGGTGATTGTGGTTTTGCCCTCAGGGGAAAATGAGCTAGAAATTTTAGATATTTTTTACCAAGACAGCGCCCATGCTAAACATTAAGATTCAAAAATTACATCCGCAGGCACGTGTTCCTGCCTACCAAAGCGTTGGGGCTAGTGGGTTTGACTTGCATGCGCTTGAATCCCTAGAAATCGCTCCTAAGAGTGTTGCCTTAGTGCGCACGGGGTTAGCGATTGAATTAAAAGAGGGTTTTGAAGTGCAGATTAGATCGCGTAGCGGGCTGGCACTCAAACACCATGTTATGGTGCTCAATTCCCCGGGCACTATTGATAGTGATTACCGGGGCGAATTGCAGGTGATCTTGATGAATTTTTCAGAACGCGCTTTTGGTGTCTGTGCGGGAGATCGCATTGCTCAAGGCGTGTTATGCCAAGTTCACCATGCCCAGTTTGAAATAACGACCCAACTAAGTTCCACAGAACGCGCAAGTGGGGGCTTTGGGAGTAGCGGGGTGTAGATGGAACTCAAAGACAATCTTAAACAAGTTCAAGAAGAATTTAAAAGTGATGAAAAGCTCCTAGAAAGCGCATTTAGAATAGAAAAATTCTACCATAAGTATAAATTTATACTTTGGGCATTAGTTGGGCTTGCGCTCATTTGGTGGGGGGTGGTGCAATTTTTAGAGCACAAAAAAGCCGTGCGCACCCAAGAGATCACAGCTCTTTATAACGAAGTCTTGCAAAACCCCAACAATCTAGCTTTGCTCGACAAGCTCAAGCGTGTAGCTCCTGATCTTTACAGCCTGCACGCTTATGCGCGCGCGCTTAGAGACAAAAATATAAGAGCGCTTAGAGAGCTCATCACAGCGCCCAATCCCTTAGTGAGCGCTTTCGCGCGTTACTATAGCGCTTCTTATGATGAGGACTTGCAGGCTTTAGAAAAACTGCAGCTAGAGGGCATGCAGGATTGGATCACCTTGCAAAAGGCGTATTTAATCTTGCAAGAAAACCCTAAGGGCAATGTCAAGCCACTTTTAAGCACTATTTCCCCCACTTCTAGCCTCTATCAAGTCGCCACTTTGCTTAGGCATTATGGCGTGCAAGAACACACGCCCTCATCTGCACCCAAGAAGTCTCCGTGAGCTTTAAACTGATTTGCCTTGTGCTCGTGTTGGTCTGCATGGGTTGTAATTCGAGAAAGAATTTTGAGCCGCCCAAATCTAAGATCAAGGGGGAATTGCGTTTTGCCCATGCGCTCAAAGATCCCATCACTTTTACTAACCGCTATGGGGCGATTTTGAAAAATGGAGGGGTGATTGACTTTCAGGGGCTTACCCCTTTGAAATTGAGTAAAAAAGAGTATAAAGAGAGCTCTTTTCTTAATCAAAGTCAGGATTATTACATCTTGGCAGAAGATTGTTGGCGTAGCCATAAACGCAATGGTCCTAAACCTAAAAAAGCAAAACAGATCAAACTGACCGCCCAACAAGCCCAACAAGAGATTGTAGAGAACATTGAAACCATAGATGAACAGGTGGTTTTGAACGACCATTGCCACCATTTAGAATTGGTGAGCACCGCTCTTCAGCCCAAACCTTCTATTCTTATCCCCATAGATACCTATCCCTTAAGCGCAAGCGTGCACGGCAAACGCTTAGCGGTGGTGATGTCAGATAATTCCGCCAATATTTACGACATCACCACCCGCAAGCTTATTTTTAGCGAAAAGGGCGCGTCTGCCACCACCATTAATTCACTCATGGCGGCACCAGTTTTTTTAGATAGTGTGGTGGTTTTTCCCATGTTGGATGGGCGGTTACTGGTGGTTGATGTGAGTGGGAGTATTCCTAAGGTGGTGCGTAATATCGTACTCAATAGTGAGAAATTTTTTAATAATGTCATCTATCTTAGGGTAGATGGGGAAAACATGTTTGCTGCCACAACTAAAAGATTGGTTTCTGTCATCTCGGGGCAGGAATTTAATTTTGATGCGGATATTGTAGATGTGCTTTATAAAAATAACCATCTTTATGTCTTGACTTTGGACGGGCGCATTTTAGAAATGGATAAAACCCTCAACGAGCAGAGTATGGGAGTTGTCAAGCTTCCTTTTGCCATGCTGACAAGTTTGGTTGTTACCGACAAAAAACTTTATACTCTAGAAAAGCGGGGATACTTGGTGGAGGTGGATTTGAAACATTTTGACGATTATCGGGTTTATGAACTTAAGAATGTCTCTAAGAGTTGGGGGGGGCGCTTGGATAAGATGAGTTTTTACACCACTGATAAAATTTATTACGATCGTTATTATATGGATTTGAGTCGTAACCCATGATCTTGTGTGATATTGGTAATAGCGCCTTGCATTTCTATGATGGCAAGAGAGTTTGGCACCGCACGCCAGATACCTTAGAACCTTTTACAGAACCCCTGCACTATATCAGTGTCAACCCCACCTTTGAACACGCACTACTGGATATCTGCCCCCACGCCCACAATCTAGAGCCCCAAATCAAGCTAGAAAGCTCTTATAAAGGCTTGGGCGTGGATCGCAAAGCAGCGTGTTTAGGACTGGGGGATGATGGGGTGGTGGTCGATGCTGGAAGTGCGATCACGATTGATGTGATGGAAAAGGGAATGCATTTAGGCGGAGTGATTTTACCCGGTTTTAAAGCGTATCATCAAGCCTACCAAAGTATTTCTGAGGTGCTTGATCACCCTATTAATGTACGCATAGATTTAGAGTCTCTCCCTCAAAGCACCGCGCAGGCATTGAGTTATGGCGCGCTAAAAAGTATCCTGCTTGTGCTTGAGGGGATTATCGGGAAAAGAAGGGTCGTTTTCACAGGGGGTGATGGAGAGTTCTTGAGCGCCTTTTTTACCCGGGGTGTTTATCATAAATGGCTTGTGTTTGAGGGCATGCGGCGCGCGCTCGCTTAATGGAGTTGTTCTACCTCTTTTTAAGTACGTCTTTGATGGCTTTGGGGCATTGTGTGGGCATGTGTGGGGGCGTGGTGCTTGCCTATACACAGGCTAAGTTTCCCACACCCACCCCTTTAAGACACCAACTATTAGGGCATGTTCTTTACAATTTGGGGCGTGTGAGCACCTATATGGTGGCTGCGCTTATTGTAGCATTCTTGGGGCACACTCTTTTAGATATGTTGGCACAATATAGCGCGATCGCACGCTCTCAATTACAGGGCGCGATGATTATGGGCGTGGGGGGGTTAATTATCCTGCTTGCCTTTGGCTTTATCTTCAAATGGCATTTAAATCTTGGCGCGTTCTCAAAGCTTTTTAAAGCCACTTTAGGAAGTACTAAACTCTCTAGCTTTTATCTGCTAGGCTTGCTCAATGGACTTTTACCCTGCTCGTTGGTCTATTATTTTCTTCTCAATGTGCTCAACACGCCTAATTTAACCCATGCATTTTTAACCGTGCTCGTGCTCTCCCTGGCAACCTTTGCACCCATGCTAGCTATGGGGTTATTCTCAGGGCGTTTTTTGAGCGCATCCGCGCGCACCATTTTTGCTAAACTCGCTTTTGTGCTCATGCTAGGTTCGGGAGGGTATGATCTTTACAAAGGGTTTCACATGTTTACAGGGCATGCCCACCATTCCCATATGCACATGGAATCTATGCATTGAGGCGCAGAGCTTTATTTTTAGATCGTGATGGGGTGGTGAATGTAGATAAGGGCTATGTGCATAGCGTGGCAGATTTTGAATTTACTCCCGGAATTTTTGAGCTCTTGAGTGATGCTAAAGTGCAGGGGTTTTTGCTTTTGTTGGTTACTAACCAATCTGGCATCGCTAGAGGATATTATAGTGCGCAGGATTTTTGGGCTTTGAGTACGCACATGCAGGCGCTGTTACAGACTAATTTAGGCTTTGGCTTGGATCGCATTTACCATTGTCCTCATGCTCCAGAAGCATGCTGTGAATGCCGCAAGCCTAAATTGGGCATGTTGGCACAAGCCCTAAGAGATTTTTCTATTGATACCGCGCAAAGCGTGATGGTGGGCGATAAGCGTAGTGATATGGAATTTGGATTAAGGGGGGGAATTGGGGTGAATCTTTGGTTGGCGCCCCAAGAGCTCATGTCTCACCCACGCCTTTTTTGCATTGAACACTTAGATCAGGCGCGCGCTTATTTGAAGTCTAAGTCTCTTATATGACCTCTTCTATGTTCTTATAATCTTTTAAGAGTTGGATCGCATGCGTACCGCCTCAAACCAACTAACTTTTCTTTAACCCCCAATACACTATAACGCGTTTTATGTGTTAAGTGTCGCCACATAAATGTAGCAAAAACCAAAGGTCATCATGCCCATCCAAATCACCCCTTTACAAGATCAAAAAGTCCATGAGATTGTGGCGCATTATGCCCGCATGAGGGCACAAGAGGACACAACACAAGCAACAACACAAAGCGAAACCCCAAACAACCCCGGCAAAATCGTAGAATTTAAAGCCCCTACAGGTGCAGGTAAAACCCTCATGGCAAGCCTTTTTATCAGCCGTCTCATCGCCCATTACCCCGAAACCAACTTCATTTTCATCATCGCCACACTCTCCAGTGCCGAGTTACCCGGCGCTTTTGTGCGTAAGATTAGAGACTACAGCCATCAAGGGGTGCTAGACACCCCCATCCTTGAAGTGGCGCATTACGAATCCCCCTCAGCAAGCAAGGCTCAAAAATGCGAGAGTGTGCCCCCCATTAGGTGTCAAAAAAACAAAGTCTATCTCTTTGGCAAATCCACCTTTGGCAAGGGCAAGCTTTACACAGAGCTTAAAATCATCGATGCCTTTGTCCTAGAGGCGGCAAGGGATTACAGCCTCATCTACATCCGTGATGAAGCCCACATCGGCACAAAAGCCACAGAGAAACCCACTTTTGAAAAACTTTTAGAAGAAAACGCCGCTTTTATCCTAAGAATGACCGCCACTTTTGACCAAAAAACCCTTTATCCCCGTGTAGAGATCACCCAAAGCGAACTTGAAAAGAGCGGCGCGCAAACGGGGCAGTACTTGCTCAAAAACCAAGCCAAAATCTTAGAAAACGAAGCCTTTGAGGATTCTAAGCTCATCGATCAAGCCATCGAGAGATTTAAAGAAATCAAAGAGGCTTATCAAAAACTAGAACAAGAGGGGGTGTTCATCCGCCCGGCCATGCTCATCCAAGTGGATAACCAACCCGATGCCAAAAAGCAACCCGATGCCTTCACAAAATGGCAAAACACCTTGCAAGAGCTCAAAGCCAAGTTTGAGGCACAAGGCTTATCATGGGTGCAATACTTCGGGGAAAGCTCCAAAGAATCGCTCAAAACAGGCAGGCTCAAAAACACCCCCAATGGCGTAAAGCACAACCGCCGGGACAACGATATACCCAAGGACGCTTTACTCCACAAAATCTCTCAAATCAACGACACCACCGATTGCATCGTTTTCAAAATAGGTCCTGCTACAGGGTGGGACATCCCTAGGGCGTGTATGTTATTACGCTTGCGCAATGTCTGCTCCTCTGCCTTAAGTATCCAAACCCTAGGGCGGATCAAGCGCAACCCCTACCCAAACTTAGCCAAACACCCTATTACGGACACCTACTATCTTTATGAAAACTTCAAAACCCCCAAGGACTACACCACCTACAGCTACCAAGTTAAAGAGCCCTTCAAGGGGTTCCAAGTGCTTAAGATTGTCTTAAACATTGAGGAAAAAGCCCAAGACCCCGCCGCGATCCAAAAAGGATTAGACCATTTCATCACCCAAAACGCCCAAAGGGTGCAAGACTATGCCAACGATTGTTTTAACAATGAGGATGCGCCCAACACTTACCGCCTCCACCACGCCAAGCGCACCCTTGCCAACCTTTACAGCCTACTACACCGCCTAAAACGGCTCAAAAATGCCTTAAATACCCCCCAAAAGGGCATTTTAAACGAAATTTTAAACAAACTCAAAGCCAAATATCCCCACACAAGCCCCCTACAATTTGAGGCAATTCTCTTAGAGTTTTTTAGCCAAGACATTGCAAATATCTACAGCACTTCTCTAGCAAGGCACAAAACCTACATGCCCCACCTAGAGACCTACACCCCACAAGAGTGGCGCGAGGAGTGGGCGCAAGAGCCTACAAGTGAGGAAATAGACCCCGATAAATACTTAACCACAATCAAGAAAGACGCAAACCCCACCGAACACCTCCCCTTAGACTCCGCCTCCGAGATCGAGGTTTGCAAGAAATTAGACCGCTTTGCGTGCAAGAACCAAGCGCATATAGAAGTGTGGCTCAAAAACCCCCCACACAGCAACGTCTATATCCAATACCTAGACCAGCAGGGCAATAAGCACGCCAGTTACCCCGACTTTGTGATGCGCTTTAGTAATGGCTATCTTGTCTATATTGAGGTGAAAAACGCCCAAGACATCAACCAAGAGAAAACCAAACTCTTAGCCCAAGCCTATAAAGAATACTTCAGCAACCCTAAGCAAGAAAATTTATACACCCATACAAGCCCCCTTGTGCTGTGCATTTACAAGCACGACCCTAAAAAACCCGTGCTAGAACGCTACTACGACCTCAAAGACCCCCACCTAAAAGCCCTTGAAGAAAGTGGGACAGATTTAAGCCACCTGCTCACCACCATTAAAAACGCCCCAAAGGTCGCCCAATGAGCCAAAATTTTGCCCAAAAACTAGAGATTTACAAGCAAAAGCTAGAGCAGATCCCCACAACCAGCTTTAATACCGATCAAAAAAAGCTAGCCCTAGAGATTTTAGAAAAAGCCCAGCCACACAACCTAGAGGCAATTTTTTCACTCCTCACCAAGCGCATAGATGTGGGCTTTGTTTTTGATATAGCCCCAGAGGTCCAACAAGACGCTATTTGCTTACTCAAACACGACAAAGACCTAAGCTTTGCCCCCGCTTTGTGCCAACAACAGCACGCCATGATCTTTGGAGAGAATTACGATGCCTTAAAAAATCTCTTGGTGCTGTATCGGGGCAAGGTGGATTGCATTTACATAGACCCCCCCTACAACACCGAGAGCACCAAGCAAGATGGCAATGACTACAAGAGTGAGCAAAATTCTAGCGGGAAGTTTGGCTACCGCGACAAATTCATGCGCACCGGGTGGCTCAATATGCTTAACGAACGCCTAAAACTAGCTAAGGACTTGTTGAGCCAAAAGGGCGTGATTTTTATCAGCATTGATGACAGCGAGCAGGCGTATTTGAAGGTGCTGTGCGATGAAGTTTTTGGGGAGGGGAATTTTGTGGCTAACTTAGTGTGGCAAAAGAAAACAGGCTCGTCAGATGCTACACATATTGCGGTTATCACGGAATATATTTTGGTTTATGCTAAAAACCAAGAGGTGTTAGAGCTTAAACAAAACACGCAAGCCCACGATGAAAAGCGCTACAGGTGTCGCGATGCGTTTGAAAGCACACGGGGCAGATACTACCTTGATACTTTGGATAGGGGAGGACTATCCTATAGCGATAGCTTGAACTATGGGATTGCATGTCCCGATGGCACAATCATTTATCCAAACAAAAGACTAGAGTATAAAAACGATGGATGGATTTGGAAATGGGGGAAAGAAAAGGTTAAATGGGGTTTAGAAAATGGTTTTATCGATTTTCGCAAGTCAAAAAGTGGTCAATGGAAAGTTTGCTACAAGGTTTATCTAAATGTTGATAATGAAGGCAAGCCAATTGAGAGAGCCGCCCCCTTTAAAAACCTTTTAACTGAAGTGATGAATAACAATGCCACGCAAGAAATTCAAGCCATTTTTGGCAATATAAAAGCCTTTGCCACTCCTAAACCCACAGCACTTATGAAAAAAATCTTGCAGATCGCCACTACCCCTAACTCTCTAGTCCTAGACTTTTATGCCGGGAGTGGGACCACGGGGCAGGCGGTGATGGAGCTCAATAGAGAGGATGGGGGCAATAGGCGGTGTATTCTAGTAACCAGCACAGAAAATAACATCGCTCAAGGCGTGATGTATGAGCGTATTTACCGCATATGCCATGGCAAAGGCACTAAGGGCGAAAGCTTTGCATGGGCGGATAAAAACAAACCCTTTAAAGATCAAGGATGGGAAGTCTTTGAGGGGCAGACACACCATTTAAAGATTGACGACTATGAGACGGGAGAATATTTAAAAGAGGTGGCAATCGAGGGCTTTAAAACCCTTGAACCAAATTGCAATCTAGGCGATGAGCTAGACATCTATTACACCCTCTCATGTTTGACCCCACAAAAGAAGGAGATTTGATTATGATATTGAGTTTCTTTTCAAAAATCTATAAAAGGAGAGTTAATGTCTTTGATTGAAGAGATTGTAGCGATGCAAGAGGAGTTTATAGCCATCCGCCGTCAAATCCACCAAGAGCCAGAAATTGGTTTTGAAGAGGTGAAGACCTCTAAACTTGTAGCAGAGAAATTAAGAGAATGTGGCTATGAAGTGCATACAGGTATAGGCAAAACGGGCGTAGTGGGGGTGCTTAAAAAAGGAGATTCGCCTAAGAAAATCGGCTTAAGAGCGGATATGGATGCATTGCCCATGTTAGAAGATAACGACTTACCCTACAAAAGTCAAAATATGGGAAAAATGCACGCTTGTGGGCATGATGGGCATAGCGCGTCTTTGTTGCTGGCAGCTAAATACCTAGCCACACAAGATTTTAACGGGACGCTAAATCTCTATTTCCAACCCGCTGAGGAAGGTTTGGGAGGCGCAAAAGCCATGCTTGAAGAGGGTTTGTTAGAAAAGTTTGACAGCGATTTTATCTTTGGGTGGCACAACATGCCCTTGGGTACGGATAAAAAAATCTACCTTAAGAGCGGAGCAATCATGGCGAGTGCGGATAGTTACACCATAGAGATTAAAGGGCAGGGTGGGCATGGGAGCGCGCCTGAAAAATGTAAAGACCCTATTGTGGCCGCCTCCTTGTTAGTGGTGGCTTTGCAAAGCATTGTTTCTAGGAATATCGATCCCCAACATAGCGCTGTGGTGAGTGTGGGGGCGTTTAATGCGGGAAACACATTTAATATCATCCCCGATCGCGCTGTATTAAAATTAAGCGTGCGGGCTTTAGATGCCAAAAGCCAAGAGATGGTAGCTGAGCGCATTAAAGAAATTGCCAAAGGAGTCGCTTTGGCTCACGAGATAGAGATCGAGATTACAAAGCAATCTGCTGCGCCTGTTACTATTAATGACCCCAAAGCTACCGCATTTGCCCAAGAAGTAGCAAAAGAGGTTTTTGGAGAAGAGTCTTGTTGCTTTGAACATCCAGCAGCTATGGGGAGTGAGGATTTTGGCTACTTTGCACAAAAGCGCCCTTGCGCTTACGCTTTTTTAGAAAACGAAAATACCCACTATATCCACACTTCTACCTATGTTTTCAACGATGCGCTTTTAACCCGTGCGGCCAGCTATTACGCGCGCTTAGTTTTGAAATATTTGGGGTGTTGACAATTCCCATAATTGACACCCTCCCCCTAACTTT
>NZ_FZMF01000056.1 GCF_900197685.1 Helicobacter baculiformis
TTGTTCTCATCAGCCATAGAGTAGACTTTAGGCATTGCCCCTGCTAGGTAGTCAATGCTCTTGTGTTTGCAAAAGGTCAAGAAATCACTTAGCACTACTTAGCCATCTCCAGATGCTCTAAAATCTTGTTTTCTAACCCTCTAAGTATTGCGTGCGCCTCTTCAAAACGCCCTTGTAGTGCTAAAACAGTCCCCATTTGAATCAAAGCCTTTGGGATTCTATCCATCGCCACTTGAAGCTCTCGCAGATGTTTTGTTTCAACTGAAGGCACTGGATAGAAGTACTCTTCCAATATAGAGGCTAAAAAAGTTTCTAAATCCACATTGCTTTCTTTGGCATGCTTCTTGCATTCCTTGTAAGTAGGTCCTCTCAGTTCAAGAACTACTTTTCTTTTGCTCTCCATATTTCTCCTTCTCTCTCACGCATAGAACTTAGAACTCTTGGTCTTAATCTTAGAGCGCGCTATCAAAATATCGCTAATGTCCTCATCAAAAAATTCTAAAATGCTAAATGCCAATAAGAACACTCCATAGAGCAACAAGGAGTATAAAATCCCAATCGTGGGCAATAACACAAAGGGCACGAGCAGACAAATTAAAAAACTCTTAGCATTGAGCCATAGAAACTTTTCTTTGGTAGAAATCTCTCTTAAATTGGGCACGCCCACACTCACTATTTGCACCTTAACTCTCCTATTGAAAAATTTGCAAGAACCAATCAGAGAGTTTGGGCGCACCAAAAAAGATTAGTGAGCCTAATATCACTCCGATCACTGTGAGCAAAATTTCTTTCCAACGATCTAGGTTTTTCCATACAAAGATGCCAATGCCTATAAAGATAATGGTGAGGATTAATTTGGCTTTGCCACTACTTAGCCATGTTTGGATGGCATTTTGCAGGCTCTCCAAACCTCCAGCGTGCAACACGCCTACATACAGCAATACGCAGAACAGCGACTTTAGGTGTTTGCTCACGCAGCTTCTCCTAAAACCATTTGACTATCAAAAGCTTCTTTTAAGTTTTTCTTGACAATGGCGATCTGATAAAAACACTTCATGTTAGGGATTTGCTTGCCCGTGAGTTGCTCGTAAGTCATAGAGACGGTTGTATTGGGATCGTCTAAGGGACTAAACTCTAAGATAACATCATTAAAACGGCGCATACGCCCTTTATCTCTAGGGAATTTCAGGACATAATATCCATGTCTACCCTTCAATTTTAGGGCAACTTCTTTTAAAGCTTTGGCAATCTCTCGATAATAAGCTAAAAGGGTCAAGAAAAAAGGTGTGGGCATATTGGCTTTCTTGTTCGAGCCCACAGACTTATAAGTTTCCAATTCCCGGTAATCCTTCAGGTAGATATAGGCATAACGCTTTTTCCCTTTCACTAAAGAAATCAAGCCTACCTTTTCTAAGATGTCTAAATTCAAACGCAGAGTTCTAAGCATGATTTGCAACGCGTAGCTAGCATAGTGCCTATCTAAAGCAATCTTGTTGCTTTTGCTCCGTGTAGCTAACTTGCAGAGCAAAAAATATAGCTGCCTACAACCTGATGAGCCATAAAAAAGCAGTGCTGACTCACATAGAGCGTTGGCATCAAAAATCTTATAATCAATGTCTTCTTGCCATCTAAAATAGTGATTTTTAGTTCCCTTGGAATAAGCCACATTGGCATTCCACATCTGCTTTAAATCTTTAAAATCTAAATTAGGCTTGACAATCTTATGCCTATAACACATTCTATGTACCTCCCAGTGGTGGGACTTAGTGGAGGCTGGAAAAGAAAATTACATTCTAGTAAGAATGATCTAGAACAGGCATGGTTAAAAGCCTTTGATCTTAATAGTCTAGATGAGCCTTTAGCCCTGCTGTTCAAGAAGCTTTAGAACCCATACTCAAAGGGGAGACAATCCAACTCACACGGGGGAGTTTGGCGAAGTTAGCTAAACGCCAAAGAGAAGAGTTTTTACCCTTGATTAGACCGACTTTAGAAGAGCCTAACGCGGTGCTCAAACAAGCAGACGGGGCGTTGATTTTTGTTAAAGACTTTGGAGGCGTAAAGTTTTTTGCAAGCGTGGCGCGGGGAGATAGCGGCGAATGGGTCATTACTAGCAATGCGCCTAAAACACTCAATAACCTTAAGAATAAGATTAAAGAAGGGGGAGAGGTTTTAATAAGCGATTCGCCCGGGCTTCCAATAATCGCTAGTCCCGCATTACCCGCTAAAGCGTTGAATGGCAGAGCAAATCAACCCAACCCTACCACCCAAGAGCTAAAAAGTCAAGGGGAGGATTTATTAGACCCTAGTAAGCCTCTCAGAAGAGCTAAGCCTGAAGAGATCACAGAGGAGTTTTTAGAGGAAGTCAAGAAGCGTAATACTAAGGTGTGGGTGGGGGATTTTGCGCCCCAAGATAAGGAATTGAACAATAAACTAGATTTTGATCCTAAATACCCTATCAAAATTACCTTTAATGGGGACGCGTTAAAGCATATTGACGCACGGCATGGAGAGGGGGCTATTTTAGTAAAAAAAGGGCAACAGCCCGCAGTAACAAGAGAGGACATTGTTAGTTATGGGGATATTGTCAACAATGCAGATAAACATGTGCTTGATACGGATAAACACCATCAAAAGGTCTTGATCAGTGGCAAGCAGATTAACGGCTATGTAGTGGTTGTAGAGACCATTAGCACTAAAAAGAACGAATTAAAATTAAAAACTCTTTACAAAGAGAATGGCAAGTTAGAGAACAATCCCATTTTTAAAGAGGGTGGTTTGAGCTCACGACTACCTGAAGGTAGCGAAGACTCGCTAAGCCCCAAGCCTAGTGTCAACTTAGACGCGCCACAACAAACCACCAAGTCCCAAGATACTATAGCGCCTCTTAAGAGTCAAGGCAACACTAATTCCCAAGCTCAAGGGCTTTACTACTAGAGGGGCTTAAGGGGGGTGATAGCACGGCTAGAGGCTAGCAGTATCCTTAAGAGTGTGGGGAGTATAGAGAGCAAGATTAAGCGCAAGAGGGGGGATATAGGGGCGATCAATGACTTATTAAGGGGGGCGCTAATCACACCCACTAAAGACGCGCTAGACAGTCAGTTAGTGCGCATTGTGGACAGCTTAAGGGCGCAGGGCATAGAGCCCACCCTAGAGCTACACCACAGAGGTAGTGGTTATCAAGGTATCCATGTACAATTTGAATTTAACGGGGTGGGAAGTGAAGTCCAATTACATACCGCGCAGAGTTGGGGGGTGAAGAAGAAGTTAGATGAGATTTACCACATCTTGAGGGAGCAAGAGGTTAACCCGACTTTGAGTAGGGAAGAATTAAACGCATTACTAGAAGAGAGTCAGCGCCTAGCTCAGGATGTAGACTTAGATATTAATGCCTTAACTTCTTTTGCGGTGAGTTTAGATAAAAACGCCACTTCTGAGAAGTCCGTATTAGCGAGAAAATCGCCTAAAGACTTAAACGACTCCCAAAATTCGCGTTTAAAGTCGTATTCAAATACCGCATTATCGGGGAATTCTGAACCTTGGGCTAACGCATACAGCCGCTTAGACTCTCCATTAAACCAAAATGTTAATTTATCCACAGGCAAGGGGAACATACAGACTCCTTTAAATGAGAGTAGCACAAGCCCCCTTAAGATCACCCCTAAGGCAAGTGGCAGGGGCGTTCTATAGGGAAGACTTGGGGTATATTGATCTTGTGTGGGGCAATCTTAAAGGAGAGGGAAGAGGCGCTAAGGGGTGGGGCTTATCTAAAATCTTTGCCAAGCATCTTGAGGACTTTAAGGGCTTTGAGGGTAGTACGCCTTTGCAGAAGTTGGCTAGGGGGTTAGAGGAGATCGTAAGCGGGGGAGAAGTGCTTGAGAATGCGGGGGTTTATACAATCCATCTTAAAAATCAGAATGGGAGTTTTAGAGTCGGCTTGTCTAGGGGATGGAATGAACAAGGTAATAACCATTGGGTAATTACAGCATATAAAGACGGAGATGGAGTTAAACCCCCTCGCACAGATTCCCGACCACGTTACGACCCAAAAGGGGCTGAGTATGGAACCGATCTTACTCAGAGGGGCAAGGTTAACTCTACCACATCCCCCCTTAAAGGGCAAGAGTTCTAATTTTAGTCAAGATTGTAGCTTTGCCCCTTGATTGCGACTTGGATATTTGCTATCTAGTCAAAGCATGCGCAGGGGCGCATGTGAATAATCAAAGGAATATAATGAAGAGAACGAGTTTAAAGACTTTATGCGTGCATGTGCATGTTACATTGTGGCAGGATTTAGAACACCATAAGCAGATCGGCAAGCTTTGTAGGAGCATTGCCCAAAGCCCCCACTTTGATAAGGGGGATCGTGCGGAGTTAGGGCAACTCTTATTGGATGTGGACATGTCCTATATGCGAGCTTGTGAGGCGTTGGAGACGCTCCATATGTACTTGGTGCGCAAGAAGGACAAGCGGGCTTAACCCTTGTTTGGGGGTGGGTTAGCGCGCGGTTGCTAAAGTTAGGGGATCCTAACTTTGGCAGAAATCATGGCTTCAAACAGAACAGCTCTATTATATCCCCATAGTTAAAGCTAGGGGGCTTGGCGACATGAGTGTCAAGAAGCGTTCGCCTGCAAGTCAGTTAGGTGTGTGGTTTGTTGGAGGAGCTATTTTCTAATCTGATCAATAGCCTTTCTGTACTGCTTTAAGTTAGCGTTTTTGACCCAAGAAACCAGTTTTTTGATCACAACTCCGTACGCCTTACTGAGAATTGTATGGATAGCATCGTCATGGTTTTCGTCTATTTCACCACGACCGATCGAGTTTGCCTCATCAAAACTATCTAGACTTGTCGCCCCACGACTGATCGAGTTTGCACCGGCAAAACTATCTGAGCTTGTCGCTTGTTGCAGATAGGGGAAATAGGAATAGGTGATAGCATGTTCTGCCCCCACATTGATAGCAAAGTTGTGAGTAGTCCGTCCTGTCTTTGGTTCAAAGAATTTAAACAAAACAGCTCCGGCACTTTGATCTATCGTTGTTTTCATGTTGGTGTCCTTTGGGTTATCTGTGTTGATGTCTGCATCCTCCAATATAGCCACCCATCCCCCGATTTTTAAGATAGAGTATATTTTATTTTTTTGTTCAGGCGTTAAATTTTGCGCAGATGCAAGGTGTATGATGTGATAGCCCTTTTTCTGAAAGATTTCTTGTACCTGCCTTACTAAAGCGCGTTGGAACTGCTCGATGTAGGGCTGGACATTTTCACCTGCTTGGATGTGCGGGTCCAAGATAGCAATAGTATGGTTATTAGAATCCTCTTGCCTAATGTCGATGGGGTAGTTAAAGTTTAGAGAGGTGGATTTCTTCATTTTTCCATCAGCTGTTGCGTGCTCTTGGTTGGTAGACTTTAAAGCACAACCTGAGAGGAAAAGAGATACGCCCACTAGTATTAGTAGAATTTCTTTTACAATCCTTTGCATGGGACTCCTTAAAAGTTAAAAAGTTTTCATTCTGAGATTTTCTTTATTAATTTTAGTTTAAAATTCTTTGAAAAATAAAATACACTCAGGTGTTACACATAAAAATCCTTCATTCCATCTTGTATGCATGCCATTATTCCGTAAAGAATTAACCTAGCAAGCC
>NZ_FZMF01000055.1 GCF_900197685.1 Helicobacter baculiformis
TAGAACAATGGGATTTGAGCCCAGAGGCTAACGCTAATAACAAGCAACGCTTAAGAGTTTCTAAAATTGACCCTATAGAGGCACAAGAATTAGCCCAAAGCTTTAATTTTAAGGGAAGAAGAGAATTAGTAAGAGAGATTGACGCGCACCAAGTGATCCACGCTCTAAGAGAACATGGCGATGCCACTAAAGAGGCTAAACGGGGGCAAATTGCTATTACAATAGAGGACATTGCCCATTACCAAGATTACCTTAAAAACCCCGACTTTAAGAGCGTGCAGGAGAACGGGCGTATTGTTTATGGCAAACAGATCAACGGGCATGGAGTGGTAATAGAAGAGGCTTTAACAGGGCAAGATAAGCTAAGATTTTTTGATATGTGGAAGGTAAAGGGGGCATTGAATAAAGAAGTTCTGCTAGCCCATAGCCAACGCCCTAACACGACTCCAAGCCTTAATCTTGAAGGCTACATGCCTAGCAGTGGGACTAACCCTACCACCCAAGAGCTAAAAAGTCAAGCCCTAGAACTCCACACCACCGCTAAAGAACAAGAAGAGGGGTTTAAAGAGCTCTTAGATGGATTAAAAAGCCCTAATAACTCTTTAGAAGTTACCAACACTCTAAAAGGCTTAGAGAGTGTCCAAGAGAAGCTAGAATATTACAAGGGGGATATGAGCAAAATCAACGACACTCTAAGAGGGGCTGTGTTTACAGATAAGCAGGCGTTTAATGCTGAGTTTATGCGTGTGTTAGAGTACTTAGAGACTAATCCCAATCTTAGCAACATAACCCCCAAATTCATTAAAACCCAAGATGGTTACACGGGCGCACATATTAATTTTAATTATAAAAGCGTGCCTGCTGAAATACAGGTGCATACACCTAAGAGTTGGGAAGTAAAAAAGGCTTTAGACCCACTCTATAAAGAGAAACGGCGGCTTTATTTAGCGGGTAAACTAAGCAACAAGGACATAAGAGAGTTTAAACGCAAAATGAAAGCTATAGGTCAAGAGTCGGATTTAGATAGTAGCTTGCTCACTTCGTTTAAACTCACTTCGCCACAAGCGTCATCTACCATGTCTGTATTGGCAAAAAAATCAGGAACAGACTTAAAAGACACCCAAGAGCCTTTATTAAAGTCAAATTCAAACCCGGGAACTTCATCATTAGGTAGTGCATACAACCGCTTAGAATCAAAGTTAAACCAAAAATCCACATCTTTAACCGGGGGTAAAGGTACAGACACTGGCATACAGACTCCTTTAAATGAGAGTAGCACAAGCCCCCTTAAGATCACCCCCAACCCTAAAAAGAATGATCTAGAACAGGCATGGTTAAAAGCCTTTGATCGCAACATTCTAGATGAGCCCTTTATCCCTAAGTTTAGCCCTGCTGTTCAAGAAGCTTTAGAACCCGTACTCAAAGGGGAGACAATCCAACTCACACGGGGGAGTTTGGCGAAGTTAGCTAAACGCCAAAGAGAAGAGTTTTTACCCTTGATTAGACCGACTTTAGAAGAGCCTAACGCGGTGCTAGATAATGGGCGGGGGATTTTGTTTATTAAAGAGTTTATTGGTGCTGACAAGAATCGTTACTTTATGAGTGTAGCTAAAAACTATAGCGGAGAGCGGGTATTTAGTTCTCATATGCGCAAAGATTTTAGCGCCATTAAAAACGAATTTAAACGCTCAAAAGTGCTTTACAATGCAGGGTTTAGCGGTGGAGAAGTTGCTGGTGCGTCTGATATATTAGGATCGGGCGGAACTGCCATGAAGCCCTCTGACTTGCAGATTGATACCCCACCGAAGCATAGCAGTGCTTTAAACCCTGAGGGGGAGCCTACCACCCAAGAGCTAAAAAGTCAAGCCCACACCCTCCACACCACCGCTAAAGAACAAGAAGAGGGGTTTAAAGAGCTCTTAGAGGGGCTTAAGGGGGGTGATAGCACGCTAGAGGCTAGCAGTATCCTTAAGAGTGTGGGGAGTATAGAGAGCAAGATTAAGCGCAAGAGGGGGGATATAGGGGCGATCAATGACTTATTAAGGGGGGCGCTAATCACACCCACCAAAGACGCGCTAGACAGTCAGTTAGTGCGCATTGTGGATGTGTTAGAGAGCAAGGGTATAACCCCCACTATAGAATTACAGCACCGCAATGCGGGTTATAAGGGTTTGCATGTGCAGTTTACTTATGAGGGCATCCCTAGCGAGATACAGGTACACACTGCCCAAAGTTGGGGGGTGAAGAAGAAGTTAGATGAGAGTTATCATGTGCTGCGGGAACAGGAGATTAAAAAGATACTAACCGATAAAGACATAGAGGCATTGGCTGAAGAGAGCAGACGGCTTGCTCAAGAGGTAGATTTGGAGATGAGTTCTCTAGCCTCATTTGAGTTAAGTTTAGATAAATTCTCTAATTCTGAAAAGTCTGTATTAGTAAGAAAATCTTCTACAGACTTAAACGACTCCCAAAATTCGCGTTTAAAGTCGTATTCAAATCGCGCCTTCTCTGAGGAAGATACAGCATACAGCCGCCTAGAATCCAAGTTAAACCAAAATGTTAATTTATCCACAGGCAAGGGGAACATACAGACTCCTTTAAATGAGAGTAGCACAAGCCCCCTTAAGATCACCCCCAACCCTGCTTTTGGGGAACACTTTAAAGAGTTTGAGCTTAAGGGGGCTCAAGCGGTGGCAAAGCTCTTAGAAGAACAACGCGGGCAAGTGGCAGGGGCGTTCTATAGGGAAGACTTGGGGTATATTGATCTTGTGTGGGGCAATCTTAAAGGAGAGGGAAGAGGCGCTAAGGGGTGGGGCTTATCTAAAATCTTTGCCAAGCATCTTGAGGACTTTAAGGGCTTTGAGGGTAGTACGCCTTTGCAGAAGTTGGCTAGGGGGTTAGAGGAGATCGTGCAGAAGGGCATTGTGGTTAATAAAGAGGGTGTAAATACCCTATAGCTTAAAAGGGGGGATGCTTATTACTTGGTGGGCTTGTCTAGGGGGTGGTTTGGCAAGGGGGACAATACATGGGTTGTTACAAGCTATAAGAAGGTTAAAGGCGATATACCCAAAGAACTTAAGGGCGATAGCGCGAACCTGTCCGCTTATAGCGCTAAATTTGATCCCGTACTGACTTCTACGGATGAACCCTTAAGCGTCCCTCGTTCTACCATAACTCCGCTTAATGCAGAGAAAACCCTTAAGAGCGCACGCGCTAAGGATTTGACTAAAGGGGCGGACAATCTCCCTTTAAACTCTAACAAAGCGCTTTAGCACACCCCCCCTTAAAGGGCAAAAGTTCTAACTTTAGTCAAGATTGTAGCTTTGCCCCTTGATGGCGACTTGGATATTTGCTATCTAGCCAAAGCATGCGCAGGGGTTTAGAACACCATAAGCAGA
>NZ_FZMF01000054.1 GCF_900197685.1 Helicobacter baculiformis
GCTTTAACGGGGCAGAACAAGTTAAGACTTGTAACGATATGGAAGAGTAAGGGAGATATCACGACCCCCTCTACGCCTTCCTCAGGGGGATACGACTTAGACCGAACTCTAAGCGGGGGTTATGACACCCCTAACCCTACCACCCAAGAGCTAAAAAGTCAAGCCCTAGAACTCCACACCACCGCTAAAGAACAAGAAGAGGGGTTTAAAGAGCTCTTAGAGGGGCTTAAGGGGGGTGGTAGCACGCTAGAGGCTAGCAGTATCCTTAAGAGTGTGGGGAGTATAGAGAGCAAGATTAAGCGCAAGAGGGGGGATATAGGGGCGATCAATGACTTATTAAGGGGGGCGCTAATCACACCCACCAAAGACGCGCTAGACAGTCAGTTAGTGCGCATTGCGGATGTGTTAGAGAGCAAGGGTATAACCCCCACTATAGAATTACAGCACCGCAATACGGGTTATAAGGGTTTGCATGTGCAGTTTACTTATGAGGGCATCCCTAGCGAGATACAGGTACACACTGCCCAAAGTTGGGGGGTGAAGAAGAAGTTAGATGAGAGTTATCATGTGCTGCGGGAACAGGAGATCGCCCCGACCTTGACACACAAGGAGATGGAAGCGTTAGCAGAAGAGAGTCAGCGCCTAGCTCAGGATGTAGACTTAGATATTAACGCCTTAACTTCTTTTGCGGTGAGTTTAGATAAAAACGCCACTTCTGAGAAGTCCGTATTGGTAAGAAAATCTTCTACAGACTTAAACGACTCCCAAAATTCGCGTTTAAAGTCGTATTCAAAAGATACTTCTTCAGAGGCGGATACAGCATACAGCCGCTTAGACTCTCCATTAAACCAAAATGTTAATTTATCCACAGGCAAGGGGAACATACAGACTCCTTTAAATGAGAGTAGCACAAGCCCCCTTAAGATCACCCCCAACCCTGCTTTTGGGGAACACTTTAAAGAGTTTGAGCTTAAGGGGGCTCAAGCGGTGGCAAAGCTCTTAGAAGAACAACGCGGGCAAGTGGCAGGGGCGTTCTATAGGGAAGACTTAGGGTATATTGATCTTGTGTGGGGCAATCTTAAAGGAGAGGGAAGAGGCGCTAAGGGGTGGGGCTTATCTAAAATCTTTGCCAAGCATCTTGAGGACTTTAAGGGCTTTGAGGGTAGTACGCCTTTGCAGAAGTTGGCTAGGGGGTTGGATCACTTAGTGCGTAATGGGGAGCTTAAAGAGGTACAGGGTGTTAAAACTATCCACTTTACTAATAAGAACGGCGCATTTAAGATAGGACTATCACGAGGGTGGGACCATCAAGGGGGTAATCATTGGGTAATCACGGCTT
>NZ_FZMF01000053.1 GCF_900197685.1 Helicobacter baculiformis
TTGACATACTCCCCGCGCTCAAAGCCAGGGGATTGCGGGATCATCAAGGCTCGCCCGCTAGGCGGGTCTTACAGCCTCTACTCCAAGAGTGGATGCCCCCACTCTATAAATATTAATGCTTGCGTTTAAATCTCTATCCAAAGAAAACCCACAAGAGGGGCAATCAAACACCCTATCTTTTAGGCTCAAATCCTCTTTAATCGCTCCACAGCTAGAACAAGTCTTAGAGCTGGGATAGAATCTATCAATCTTAATCACTTGGGTTTTCTCTCCAAAATAGCCACAAACTCACCAAAAGCCAGATCATTGATTTTGCGTCCCCACAACTTAACCATACCCTTCAAGTTCAAATCCTCAATGAAAATCGTGGTGTATTGCTTAGATAGGCTATTGGCAAGCTTGTAGAAAAAGTCTGTTCTTAGGTTTTTGATTTTTCTATGCAATCTAGCAAGTCTTAATCTAGCTTTTAGGCGGTTATGGCTACCTCTTTTCTTTTTGGATAGAGAACGGCTACAAGCGCGAATCAAAGGCAAATGTTTAGAGAAAAATAAAGGCGATGGAATTTGTGTGCCATTAGATCATGTGAGAAAAGTTTTTAACCCAAAGTCAAGCCCCACGCTGTTACCACCTGCGGACTTAGGATTGTCTTCTATCTCACATACAAGGCACAAGAAATAATCGCCTAGATTATTTCTTTTAATGGTTAAAGTTTTAGGCTTACCTACAAGGTCATAGGTCTTGACAAACTTAAAGGCATAGCCATTAAAAGAAATAATGCTGTCTTTGATTTTGTAACCACATTGCGAAAATGTGAAAGACTGATAGTTAGTCACTTTTTTAAAACGGGGCGGTCTGCCCTGTTTCTTAAAAAACTTCTTATAGGCTTTGTCTATTCTCTCTACTAGCTCCTGCAAGGTTTGCGAGCCTAGAGTTTTCAAAAAGGCGAAACGCGTTGTTTTCTTTAGCTTTGTGATGTGTCTTTTTAAGTCTCTTATGCAAAGCGATACAATGGTTATAACAAATGCCATAAAGACGCAAAAGCTTGTCTATATGCTTGTTTTTGTTTGAATGGTAGGGCTTTTGCTTGTAAGTGATTAGCATGGGGCATTATACATAACTTCGGTGATATTTAATAGTATGCGCCTTAATCCGCTTAGCTAAAGCTAGGGGGTTTACGGCGCCGTTGCTAAAATCTATTCTATGGCTGATGAGAACAACATTCTAGGTATCTACGATCACCACTTCATCATCACCAAACAAGAAAACCTGGTGGGGGCTTTGGAGTTGCACGG
>NZ_FZMF01000050.1 GCF_900197685.1 Helicobacter baculiformis
ACCTCTGTAGGGGCGGCAATGCACTAAAGTTAGTCTTTAACACTATTTTTTTCAGAAACATTAGCAATACGTTGCTCTCCTCCTATTTCTGTGGTGTAGTAGGCTTCACACACAATATGGTAGAGAGAGTCTAAATCAGCAACTTTACAGATAAGCAATTTGTTATCTTTAAGTATTTGAGGCCGATATTTTTGAGCGTATTTTAAGTAGGCATTCCGTTTTGTTGGATCGCCATTCTTTTTAAAAATCTCCAAGTTCCCGTTTTGCAATAAAAAATCGATTCTAGCCAGTCTTGTTTTTGGTAGAGTAGGTTGGATTTTGTCTAAGTCTAAATCTAGGTGCAAATATTGGTAATCAGAGTTCTTAATAGCTCTAAGTCCTTGTCTAAGATCTTGAACTTTTTTTTCAAAAAAGTGTGGCAATATGCGCTCCAAATCCTTAATATCTTTAAAATAAAGCTTCTCATCTTTTCGACTCCAATAAGCATCTATTTGTTCGCGAATCAAAATGACTGCTCCATTTTCAATGCATGGTTGGTTGCCTAAAAGAACAAAACCTTTCTTGATGACAGCACCCCGTCTAATTGCCTGGAAGTACAATTTAACATTATCCCCTTCTTCTGTGCGCACAAACAGCACTTTAGACTGGTTTTTTCGATTGCTATCATTCTCTTCCAATACATTTAGGTCAATCGTATTGAGACTAGAAGTGTCGCCACCTATCACAAGCTCAAGATGATAGTCTTCAAGCATTTTCAAGGGAGCTTGGATATAAAACGTCTCCTTTTTTTCTAAATTTCTCCCATGCTCTTTGCGATAGTCTTTCTTTTGGCAATTCTCATATGTTTTAAGATCCCATGTGTCTTCTAAAGATATATTGCCAACACGATAGTTTGTCCCTCCTATGTGGCAATAGAGTATAGACATTGTTATTTCACTCCTTTATCAAGAAAAACAAATTCATCAAGACCAATGAGCTTTGGATACTGCTTTTCTATTTTGAGCTTTCTTTTTGAGATCAAAAACACTTTGTATTTTGCATACTTTGAGGAGTTGCCGGTGATTTGACTAGGGTCAATAGAAATCTCGTAAAAATGATATTTAAAAAACAAAAGATAGGGGTTAAAATAGGAAAATTTCCCCTTGAGGATTAAAAGATAAATAAGCACAAACACCACAATAAATAGGGTGCAATTTTCAAGGCTAACCGCAATGACAAAATAGGCAATGTAGATAGGGATGTATTTAGGTTCAGCCACCTCCACCATCTCCACAGCGCGCATTGCATCCTCGGGAGGCATGTATCTTGCAACAAGGTATACGTAAAGTCAAGATAATAGGGCAAAAACTCCACATACAACCACAACACCAAAAAGATTAAGAAAGGTGTAATGAGCGTGGTACTTGTGCAAATAAAAAATCGCCCCTGCAGGCGTGAGCGCAAGTCCCACATAGATAAAATAGAAAAAATCCAAAAAGGTCCTCACACCCAAACTCCCTTGAGGCGCACCAAACTGAATTTTTTAGATTCTAAGATATAAAAGCAAATACTAAGATTGTTTTTTGTACGCATCTTAAGAAAAACAAGGACATACAATCCTCCAAGCGATAGAGGGCAAGGATGCATGGTCCCCATAAATCCAAAACAATACACTAAAATCCCTCCCATGTTCAACAAAAACATTTTTCTCTTGCTCTTAGGGCAGGCTCTGAGCTGGTCGGTGGTTTCTCTGCTCACCTT
>NZ_FZMF01000071.1 GCF_900197685.1 Helicobacter baculiformis
CAGCCCTCTTATTTCTGAAAACATCAAAGCACTCTTGATCTATACCGAGCTCTTAGAAAAAGATTTAGCGTTTTGTCGGGGCGCAAAGCCGCAAAGATAGCCCATGCGCATGATGATCCGCCATGACATCACCATCTTAGAAAATAACCTAGTGGACAACACCCCGGAGTTTGACCCTTCCTGCAAATACAAGGTGGGGGATCGCGTGCGCCTGGGGGATCAAAAAATGATCTATGCATGCCTGAAAGACACCCCCCAAGGCGTTAAGGCGGACTTAGCAAATGACTTTAAACAGGTGGGCGCAGACAACACGATCGCCGCCTTTGATACGGGGCTTAACACCTATTCTAGCACCCAAGAGCCCTTAGAGCTCAAGATTCAAACAAGCGGGGCGCTTTTCATGGCTAATTGCCTTTTTGGCGCGCTGTGTGTGCGCGTCTATGCCCCTAACATTGAGGAGCCTGTGAGTGTGGACACCCTAGCAGGTCCTTATGAGGGCACTTACTTATTAGGGCATGCAGGGGAATGTGTTTATCATATTGCCATGCAGCTCTTTAAAGATCTGCCCATCAGGGTGGGGGTGATCTTTTGTGGGGACTTTGTAGAGGTGGGGATAACCCTCTATAGGGATTCATTGAGCCTAGAAGACTTCTCTAAAATCAATGTCAATGACGAGGGACTGACCCAAATTGAATTAGGCTTGTTTCGCAAGACTTATAAATTTAGTGTACTTGTGGGCTTGCAAGACTTGGATCGGACATTGGGGGTTTTGGCTAAAAATAAGAGTATCCCTAGTGTGATCGAACTCTCTGACGCGCTGGCATGTTTGCGCTTCTTTGGGCTCATTAGGGGGGTGGATGTGAGTTTTAACGACGCGCAACGCGTAAACCTAGATTTAGAACTTGAAGAGCTCACCTAAAAACACCATTCAAGCGGTGTTCAAGGGGGCTTGAAGAGTCCTTGAAACTGGCGCAAAAAACCTTTCTTAGCGCGCTAGACTGTTCTTATGAATTTGCAAGATTACATTTGTAACATTATTTTTAATGTCGATGGAGAGGTCCGCGTACGGCGCATGCGTAACGCCCTCTCTCAAGTCAGCCAAGAAGAAAGAGAGCTTGCCCAAGCCCAAAGGGAGGAGGAGCGCGCCGCTAAGGAAGCCGCCCGCGCCCAAAAAGAACATGAAGAAAAGCTTAAAAAGCTTCAAGAGCAGGTTAAACAAAATTGTTTGAGTTTTAAAGCTTTGCCTCTAGTTTCCATGAAGGCTTTTTAAAACCCTTGATGGGTGGGGATTTAGAAGGCGCGCTTAAAAGCGTGATGGGTCCCCAATTTGAGATCAAGGCAGATAGCTTATTAGGGAAGTTGGGCGACAAGCTTAAAGTTTTTACGCAGGGCTTAGGGGTGGTGCTGATGGGCTTTGGGGCGGGCATTGCTGCGGGCAACTTGCTAGGAAGTTTTATAGACACCCAAGGGGACAAGCAAACCCAAGCGCGCATGCAAAAAGCTAACTTGATTGGAGCGGGGGCGGGCGCTGCCATTGGCGCGGCAAGCTTTGGACCTATTGGGGCGCTAGCTGGGGGGTTTTTTGGGGGGATTTTAGGCACACTCATTGGAGGGTTTAGCTCCAAAAAAGTTAAAACCGAGCTGTTTTCTTCAGGCATTGCGTTTTTCAATAACGCCACCTCCAAAGAAATACATGCGAAGTTTTTTAAGGACATGAAGGAAACCACCACGCGCACGAGTTGGTGGGGCTTAGTCAAAAAGACGAGCACGCGCTACTGGAGCGAGTACGCGCGCGTGGGATCGTACGCCTCTGATCAGATTAGGAAATCTTTAAGCACGTATGAGGATTTGATCGAATATCTCACCGGGGCGCGCAAAATCTTGAGCATCAAGGCGGGGCGCTATAGCTCTACTAGCCAAGCCTTAGCCCAAAACATCGATGCGATCATCGCGAGCGCGATGAAAGCGCCTCTAGAAATTGAGGAGCGGGTGGTGGACCACCTCACGAGCACCTATAGCGGTTCTGAATGGTACGAAACGATCGCGGGGAAAGCGGTGTATAAATATTTAGAGGATCTGATGCGCGCTAGGGAGGGCGTTGAGGACCACGCGGCGCGTAAGATTATTGACAACTACACCAAGTCGCGCGAAGTGCACAAAAGCAAGTCGCTACGCGGGGGGATCAAATAGACACCTGGTATACCGTGTATGATCAATACCAACGCTGGGAATTTGCCTACGATCACAAGGTTAAAAACCCCCTCATTGCCAAAGTGCGCCAATATTGGGAGGATTACGCCCAAGGCTTGAAGCGCGATATTAACGAGGTGGTGCAAGAGAGTTTAGGGGGCTTTGTGCAAAAGGGGCATAGTTTGAGTATCTTACTCTATTTTTAATGACCCGATCTAGTGAGGCTTTCTAGCAAAATTTCTTTGTTGGTTAGAGTGGCACTTTTTTATTAAAACTCTTGGCCGTCTTTGTAGTATTTGACTAACATTTCATGACCATCTTTCGCTGTCTCTATGGTATCAATTATTATAACAACGCTAGAGTCTTGGGGTTTACCCAAGACTTCTAACATGCTATCATCTAGTTTTGCTCGTTTGATAAAATGTTTGACCTGTTTAATCGCCTCATCACTTCTAATTTTCCACGCATGGTCCTTATATCTCTTTTGACTTGTTCTCTGTCTTATTGGTCTTAGCGATGGCTTGAAAATAGAGTTGGATATAGGTGATTCGGTTGCCCATGCCCTTAGTCCTTAGTTTCTCATAGCAAAAGGTGTTCAAAGTGAGGGAGTTTTTGGAGTTCTTGGACGGCGGGTTTGAGAGTAACATGTTCCACATTAATAGTTGGAAGTTTCAATAGTATACCCTATCAACTTCTTAAACTTTGACCACTCCATTTAGGAGGAATGTGGAGGGTTTTAGGTCCTACATCTACAACGACACAAGAAGAGAAACGCGTTACATTGCCTTGCAAAACTTTGGGACATTTTACCTAACATAGAGAATGTCAAGCATTTCTATTATTCCATGCTCACCCATGAAAGCGGATTAGTCCAGTTAATTATCCATAATTTAGAATCCCAGCATAAAACACATCAGATAGAGAGGATGTACGTGGAAAATCAGAAAGAAAGTTGCCCGCTAGCCAACCGGCTGGTTACCTCAATCTCTCCATTATAAATAATCGGGCAGCTCGCCTTTCAGACTATAAGAACAGACATAACAAGACAAAAAACACGATTATGAAAATGACCCAGTCTATATCATTTTCCAAACGAAAATCTTTCTTTTTGAACCTGAAAACATCTACATTGTAGATAATACAAATTACAATGAAACTCACCAAGCCATTTTGGCTTATACAAACAATGCTTATAAGAAAGAAAAAGTATTTAGTGCTTGTGTTAGAGCCTATTCGCTTTGGTTGTGCCGCTTTCCAGACCTATACAAGACCCAAGAATATAGATTTTTATTTGGTTGTCTGCAAGGGTTATCGTGTTGATTGCGCATTTTTAAATGATGTTTTTGAAGAATCCAGCACAAAAAAACGATCACTGCACCTTGTTATTCTATGATACTAACTGGAATTTCACTTCTCTAGCCATACAGAGTGTTCTAGCATTTAAGGACACAAGATATATTATGATCGCATAAGAGTTTCACTATACTTTTGAAGACTCCTACCTGCATATTAAAAACAAGATAAAGAAGTCTTGGTTACTAAAAATTACAGAGTATTTGTCGATTAAGACGCTTCTAATGCCTGTATGCCCCATATTACTTTAGAACCCAATACCCTCTACTCCACTCTAGAGATCATCTCCAAGTCCAAGAGAGCACAGAGACCTTTAGCCAAAGTGGAGCTTTAATGTGTATATGCATGGAGTTTCTTTAGAAAAATTAAAAAAACAACATTGCAGAAAACACCCCCTTGTTTTGTTATGTAGCACAGAATGAAAGAAACTTCATGGTTAAACTTCAAGAGGGAACAACCACTATTCCTAGTGTGATCGAACTCTCTGATGCGCTGGAATATTTGCGCTTCTTTGGACTCATCAGAAGTATAGATGTGAGTTTTAACGATGCTAAACGGGTGAGCTTGAATTCTGAGCTTGAAGAGCGCCCTTAAGAGCGTCTTAAGGCTTGATCGATTATTTCATGGAGTTGGCGCATTAGATTCGCTCCCCCCTTGCCTGTGTGGCTTAAAATCTCTTGAATATCCCTTTGCAGTGCCTCAGAGGGCACGCCCTGATCATCA
>NZ_FZMF01000049.1 GCF_900197685.1 Helicobacter baculiformis
TGTGTGATGTTATTGCGCTCGTAAATTTATTAAGTGGGTAATTTCTACTCTAAACGCCCCCCTTGTCCCTTTCAAATTTCTTAGCCTCTTAGCGATCATGTTATACTAATCTGAAACCGATCTTAGGAGTTGTTGATGGAGTGGCATCAGGTCTACGCCCCTTTATTGGGAAACATTTGGCTTAGCGCTCTAGTTGCTGTCTTGCCCATTGTGTTGTTTTTTATGTCCTTGATTGTCTTTAAACTTAAAGGGCATGTTGCGGCATTTTTGAGTGTAGCACTTTCCGTTGTGATCGCGCTTGTTGTGTATAAAATGCCTATAGCAATGGTGGGGGCTAGTTTTGTTTATGGTTTCCTTTACGGACTTTGGCCCATCGCGTGGATCATTATCGCTGCCATTTTTCTTTATAAGCTCAGCGTTAAGTCTGGGTATTTTGAAATTCTCAAAGAGAGTGTGCAGTCCATCACTCCTGATCACCGCATTTTGGTGATTTTGATTGGCTTTTGTTTTGGGTCATTTTTAGAGGGTGCGATTGGTTTTGGGGGGCCAGTAGCGATCACGGCGGCAATTCTAGCAGGATTGGGATTGAACCCTTTGTATGCAGCGGGCTTATGCTTAATTGCTAACACTGCACCTGTTGCTTTTGGTGCTGTGGGTATCCCTATTACTGCGATGGCTGGTGCGGTAGGCGTGAGCGCGATCGCCATTAGCGCGATGGCGGGCAAAATTTTGTTTTTTATAAGCTTGCTTGTGCCCTTTTTTATCGTCTTTCTCATGGATGGAGTGCGCGGGATTAAAGAAACCTTCCCAGCTGTGTTTGTAGCTGCCTTTACATTTGCTTTGGTGCAATATTTAAGCTCTAATTACCTAGGACCTGAACTCCCAGGGATTCTCTCGGCGATCGTTTCTTTAGTGGCAACTGCTGTGTTTTTACGCTTTTGGCAACCTAAACGCATTTTTAGAAGTGATGGGAAACCTGCACAAAACACTCACCAACAACACCACATCTGTAAAGTTTTTGTCGCTTGGACACCTTTTATTATCCTCATTCTAACGATTGTGATTTGGACTCAGCCTTGGTTTAAATCTCTCTTTACCAAAGACGGAGCGTTAGCTTTCTCTAATTTTTATTTCGAATTTGAGAGTATTAGTCAAAAAATCTTTAAAAGCGCGCCCTTTGTGATAGAAGGCAAAAGCGCAACCAATCCTGTTATTTTTAAACTTCCACTCATTAACACCGTGGGAACTTCTATTTTGCTTGCAGCTATCCTTAGTATGTTTGTTTTGCGTGTCAAGGCGCGCGAAGCGGTGAGTGTTTTTGGCGATACACTTAAAGAGATGCGCTATCCCATTTTGACAATTGGGCTTGTACTCAGTTTTGCGTATGTTTCTAACTATAGTGGAATTTCTGCCACAATGGCGCTTGCCCTCACCCATACGGGTAAAGCTTTCACTTTCTTCTCGCCCATCATCGGGTGGGTGGGCGTGTTTTTAACAGGGAGCGATACGAGCTCCAATCTACTTTTTGGATCACTCCAACAACTCACCGCCAACAACCTTAAGATTCCTGAAATCTTGACTCTTACTGCTAATACCGTAGGGGGGACTTTGGGCAAGATGATTAGCCCTCAAAGCATCGCAATCGCTTGTGCGGCGGTGGGCTTGGCTGGCAAGGAATCCGACCTTTTTAAATTCACAGTGAAATACTCTGTTCTCTTTGTTATCGCAATGGGGATCATTATCAGTATTATTGCCTATCTATTCCCTCAAGTTGTGCCTAGTGCTTAGGCAAACGGAATGCGGGGTCTCTGGGCTTAGTGAAGGATTGTTCATAAAGCCTTAAGAGCACGATGAAAAAAGCGGTGATGGTAGGACCAACTGCAATCCCCCAAAAGCCAAATTTACTAATACCTGCCAAGATAGAGAAGAAGATCAAAATCTCGTTAATATTGAGCATAATTTTGAGCACACGGCGTTTAATAAAGGCGATAAGCAAGGGTTTGATAAGACTATCAATCACGCCTCCGATAAGCACGATAGAATAGACAGCGATGATGATTGCAGTGGTGCTATTATCCCTATAGGTCTCATAAATCGCTACTGGAATCCACACCAAAGCCCCGCCTACAATAGGAATAAGTGAAGCTAGTCCGTATAAAATCCCCAAAGAAAGCCAGTCTAAATCAAACCACACCACCAATGCCCCAAAAGCTACCCCCTGTAACACAACATTAATGATTGAGGTAAGCAAAACCACCCGTAAAATTCCCGCCACTTCTCTAAAAATATTTTGGCTTTGGTAGCGCTCAAAGGGCAACACATCTAAAATATAGTGGTAAAAGTGCTGTCCATAAAAAAAACATAAAAATAAGAAGACTAATACCATCAAGGTATCACTTGCTAGACGCAGGCTATATTTGCCAATATCACTACTAAAGTGCAGGACATAGGACATCAGTGAGTTAGCTGAGATATTGGAGAGAAAATCTTGTGCATCGGCACTAATGGCAGGAAAACGATCTAAAAAGGTGAGCACATCTGCCTTAAACTTATTCACAAAGAAAGAAAGTCTTTCTAGATTAAGATGAGCGATGAAATCCATGCTTTTGTGGATCAGAAAGTACATGGGTATGACCAAAAAGCTTAAAAGCAAAATCACGCAGAGTAAAGAGCTAAAAAGATTGCGCATGTATTTATCAAAAAACTCTTTGAGCCAAAAGATGGTTACACACAAAAGCCCAGCGATGAGCAAATCCATCAAAAAATCTTCATAGAGATAGAGCATCCAGTAAAACGCCACGCCAAACAAGAGCCAAAAGAAATACACTGGGCGCATGCCAACCCCATTTAAGTTTTGTATTATAATACCCAAAAAGGCCAAGTATGCACCTATATAAGTATTGCGCGAGTGGCAATGATTTTTTAATCACCCACCAGTTTACACCTAACGATCGCAGTGCGCTAGCCAAGCGGGTTTGTGAGCGCCATTATGGTTTTGGGGCAGATGGCTTAGTTGTGTTGTTACCCCATGCTGAATACGCTTACACATGGGAGTTTTATAATGCAGACGGGAGTTGCGCTAACATGTGCGGGAATGCAAGCCGCTGTGTGGCACTCTATGCCTACCAACAAGGTTTAGCCCCCTTAAAACACACATTTCTAAGCGGATCGGGGGTAATCCATGTGGAAGTTCTAAGATGTGGGAGCAATCAGAACATAGTAGAGAGTAATTTAGGGACATATACTAGAAAGGACCGTTTTAAACTAGAGGGGCAGGTGTGGGACTTGGTGGATACGGGCGTACCCCACTTGGTGCATTTTGTAGACAATCCTAGCCAAATCCCCACACACAAGACTTTCCAAATGCAAAAGTTACGCGCGCGTTTTAATGCCAACATCAATATCGCTTATATCCAAGATTCGCACACCATCAAACTAGCTACCTATGAGCGTGGAGTCGAAGATATCACTTTGGCCTGTGGTACAGGCATGGCAGCGGTGTTTGTGTGCGCACACCATCAATATAACTACAGCACACAAGCCACTTTGATCCCACCTAGTGGTGAGCTCTTAAATTTGCGTTTAGAGAACGGAGCGATCTATTTCAAAGGAGAGGTGCATTTCGTAGGAACTGTTTTAAAGGAAAACCTTAAATCTTGAAACTTTTCAAGCTTGGAGGTAGCTGTGTTTGTTAGATACGCGTTTGTCTTGTTGTTAGTTATGATGTGTCTTGAAGCTAAGGATTTTGTGATCCAGTGTCAGAAATGTATCATCACGGCTAATCTTAGCGATGCAGAGATCGCCCAAACCAAAAAAGAAATGGGCGAAGAGGCTTTTAATGTGATGGCTGATGATGCCAACTATGAAAACTATGATGTTATGAGGTATGCCAAGGCTAATTATATCCCCTATATTGTTGTGGATAAGGATTATAATTATTTGGTTACACCCCAGCAAAGAGTCAAAATGGAGAATAAATGGGGTTATTGGCTTTATGCGCGCGGCAAGCCTATTAAGTTTTTCTCCAGCCTCTTTGAAGAGGACATCAACGCCTATTTTGCGATCAAACATCCTAAAACCCCTCAATAATTTACTCCGCGCTTAAAAACCCAAATTACACTAAGACCCATGGACGCACAAGAGATTTTTACAAGGGTGCTAGTCTTTATCTTTAGTTTGTGCCTTTTTTGGCAAAACCTACACGCCTTAGAATTCAAAGAGGCGCAAAAGGCGGTTTTGACACCACTCCGCCAACCAATACGCCCTTGAAATAGCGGGAGTGTTTTTATCTGAACACTTATGGTACATAGGTTTTTCTCACCACGATCTACAGAGTATTTAGAATTTCTATGTAGGATGGCTTGCTAGGTTGATTAAAGAGGGTTTTATGCGTTGGGTTGTCATTTTTTTATTATGTCTGCGAATCGCCTGTGCCTTTAGTTTTGAAGAAGAGGTGTTTTGGCTGGGTGATGACAGGTCTAATGCGCATGTCCAAGCTATCTATCCGGAGTGGTTTTGTGATCGCTATAAATCTAAAGATCAAGCCCTGCACGATCAGGTGATCTGCGATGTCTCTGATGTAGGCATGACAGAGTTTAGTAACATTGCTTTAACCATGCTCCATCGTTTTTATGTAGATTATTACCAATATGTGCGCGCGCGCGTGAGCCCAGAGGATCGCCAAAAGGTGCGCCAGATCTCCCTAAAATACATTTATAAGGAGGGTAAGGAGTGCAGTGCCACCATGCATGAGCAATACAGCTTGGCAGAAAAAGAGGGCACCAATCCGCACACCATGCCTCTTTTTGAAGAAATTAGATGTATGGAGGAGAATTACACCAGTGCTTTTCAAGAGATCACGCGCCTACTCTTAAACAATCCTACATACGCGCCCGTTTTTGCGCAATTTTTCTATCCTAATGCGTCAAAATATCGCAAACTCATTTTTGTGGATAAAGACAAAGAGGCATTAGCTAATAGGGATCCTACTGACAATGGTTATATGGATACTTTTATGGGGCAGGCAGCACAGGATAATTTGATCGATCAAAGGGGTAGATGGCTCAAGCCAGAGCTTAAAAAAGCCCATGATCAGGTGCAACAATGGTTAGCCACCTATTTAAAAGGCAAGCACACCAAGAAATTCACAGCCAACATGCAAACCATGACACACCATCAAGAGACTTATACCTTCATCTTTGCGTCTTTTAAGGAGACGCTTTATGGAGGCTCGCATCATTACACATGCATGGGTATTTTGCATGCCAAGCACTTAGAGCGCGGGTTTTGCACCGATAGAAAGGGGCTAGATGTGGGCAGGCAACTCACTACCAAAGGGGCTTTTTTTACCCTCCGTTTGAGCGATTTTTTAAAACCACACAATGATCGTGCTTATAGAGATTATTTCACCTTCAAGCTGGCTGATCATCGGTTTTATTTGCACGAATATAGCAGAGAGGTGCTTACCTGTCGGGGGAGTTGTCATGATTTGGATTATGACACATTGGTACTACGCACCCAAATTTTTTATCGCCAAAGCAGGGACGATCCCCAAAACCAACACCCTATTTCTTTGCAAACTTTCTTTGAGAGCCTAAACAATGGTAATTTTGAAAATCTAATCCATCCAATCTAAAAACCCAAATTACACTAAGACCCATGGACACACAAGAGATTTTTACAAGGGCGTTGGTCTTTATCTTTAGTCTATGTCTCCACAGCCTACACGCCTTAGAACTCAAAGAGGCGCAAGTAATAGTGAAAAAATGGGTCAATGACTATTGGAAGCAGTATGCGGATGCGATAGAAAAAAGGGCATGTATCTACAATGATAACAGCTTGCAGTGGAGCGAAACGATCTATAATCAAGAAGATGCCCGCGCATTAACCAAAACCCCCCATGACAAGCCCAACAAGTCCAAAGCCTACACTTTGATTTTTTATCAAGGCTGTGTTGTGTTTTCGGGGGCTCAACCCCCCGATTATTTGTATACATGCATGGGTATTTTGCATAAGGGGCAATTATCTAAGGGGTTTTGCACCAACAAACCCTTAATCATTGAGGTTAAAAATAATCTCTTGGTGATCTCAGAACAATATCAGGAGGTTGAAACCGGGCATTACTCCGCCAACCAATACGCCTTTGAAATGTTACGGGGGCGTTTTTATCTGCGCACCTATAGCAAACAAGTTTTTTCTTGCCACGATCCGGATAATGCGCATGGATGCCCCGATCCCGGTCTAGTTTATCTCGACTATTTGGGAGGCGATCTGATAAAACTTCTTGGTAGCCATCTTTATTACAGCCAACCTAGGGACGATCCACAGGGCAAATTTAGAATTTCTATGCAAGATTTTTTGTATTTTTGGGGCAAGGAGGGGCTAGATAGTTTTGTACAAGGAGGTAGCGACTATATGGTTCTTAAGTCAGGAGGAGATAATAGCTATTGGAAATTTTTTGGCAGTGATGGACTCTTGTATGAGCTAAGAAGAGCATGCTTTAGAAATGAAAAATGTCAGTTTCTTAATCCCAAAGCCTTGCATGAGGTGTGCGATAAGAATATAGCTCAAGACTATTGTTGGTATAGTGTTGATTAGCAGAACATGGGCAAATGAGGAACAAAATGAAATTTCTCATCTTTTTACTCTTAACTTCACTCTTAAATGCCACAGGCAATACAGACGCAGAGAGTGTTAGTGATGGGTCTTATAAGATTAAGACCATCAAAATCGACTCTTTGTTAATGGATTCTAAGGGTAATGATCTCGTGGATGCCAAAGGTCATTCTATTTACTACCCAATCCCCCAACAATTCGTCTTCACCAAAGGCGATATTTCAGACTCTAGAGTTTTAAAGGTTAATACAGATTTAAAGGACTCTAAAGGACATTCCTTTTGGGATAAGGTCTTTGTTGGTGATCCTAAGGATTGCCAAAGACTTTTAAATCTAAATCCTAAGAACACTAAAGAATCGCAAAACTACCCAAACTATAACCTTTATTATAAACCCACTTTGTTAGCAGCTAATCAGGGAGATAGTTTAGATGGCGAGGAGTATATAGAGAGCGCGAGATTTGGGCGCGTTATAGATGTCAAGGTGAAGGGAGATATTTTTACCATCGTTTATATCAACCTCATAGAAACCCTTAGGGACTTGGGAGGTGATCTAAAAAAATCAGAGCGATTGAGGATTTGGGAAGAAGATGGAGAGATTAATCCTAGTGGTGGCATCACCTATCTTAAATTTTTAGATGACAACACAGCAACCTTTATTGTAGATGCTAATGGGGTATACACCAATGGCTATTATAAACAGTATCGCCCCATTAAATATTTCACGCAAAAGGATGTCCCTAAAGTCCACATCTGCCCCTACAGCGCAAAAACACTTTTAGAAACCATCCAAAAGAGGCATCCGGAGTGGAAGAGCCATTAAAGAGAAAACCAAGCCTTGATTTTATAATCTTTCTTAGCAGGCTGTATTGGCTTGAAAGATTTAGCACAAGCTAGCATTGTGGATTGCACTAACAACATTGCAGGTTTCCCCACTCCTTGCACTAAGTTAGTCAATATTCCAGAAAACATTGCTGCCGAATTATTAGAAATTGATGATCAAAAAATTGTCTTAGCTGAAAAGATTTCTCTAGTGATGGCAGATAAAAATTCTCCCTTAATGCTTAAGGGAGAACCGCAAGCTAAGGGGGTGTTGGAGATTGAGGAGGAGAAAGCACCTCAAGAGCAACCCCAAACAATCCAAGAGGTGGCACAAGGAAAACAGGAGCAAAAACAAGAAAATCAAAAACCAACACATGCAGATAAAACCACGCATCAAGAGGGAAAAAATTCTCAAGATAAACCAAGTTCGGAAAAGTGGCATAAAACACAAGAGCAAGATTTAAGCGGAATTAGTGTGGTGGGAAAGAATCACTTGGATATTAGCCTGATTTCAGAATATTCAAGAAACATCCACAAACAACTCGGCAAAGAATCTAACAATCCTGTTATCACGATCACAGATGTAGCACGGACACCTAGAGTTCAAGCAGAAAGGATGTATAGTATGTTATCTAAAGATGGCGTTGCCCATGTAAAGGGCGTTTATGTCAAAAAGGTGCACTCAGTGATTGACATTTATGCTAGTTTAAGACTTCTCGGCAGAAATCCCACTCGTCTTTAGCGGGTGGGATGAATGCCACTTTGTGGTATAACGTCTCCGTACATTCGTATCTACGGCAGGAAGTGTCGAAAGTTACGCCTTTGGAGATACGATGTGTGAGACCTGTAGGGAATGCGTTGGAGCTCAAACTCTGTAAAATCCCTACTATAGGGACATAGAGTGAGAACCAAACTCTCCCTACGGGCAACATCGGCCAAGGAAGCCCACCCGTCTTTAGCGGGTGGGTACTTCACTAAAACAAAACAAGTCTAGGCATGGAATTTTAAGTGCGATGACCGCAGAAATAAAGAGATTGGTTGCCCTCAAGCTCTTCCAACAAGGATTTTCCATTGTCGACGAACGGCGCAATACAGATGAATGCTATCACATTGAAATCGTACAACCCCATGCAAATTAAATACTTTTTGCTTGCGGTATCTACAATCTTGGTTGTTTATGTCCAGGCGCAGTCATTTATCCAACTTAATGATGGCGTGTGCCATGTATTTTGCAAAAAAAGATGTGGTTTTGACTTAATGGACAGTGGCAACTGGTTTAAACGACTCAAAGCAGAATATCAAAATGATGAGGAAACATACTCTGCTCTTATAGATGATATGGTGAATTATATTTACAATACCCATGAATATCTACAGGCAAATAGGATAGATAATGTGCTTAATGATACCTTAAAAATCAAGGGTTTATTTATGCAGGATTGTCCCCTTATCAAATTTGATCGCTACACTCTAGATATTTCAAAAATCAATGCCCCTTATGTGTATGTTCTCTATGAAAAAGGCAAGAAACCCTACTTGATCAAAGATATAACTCTATCTGAAGAGGAAATCGATGCCTATTTTAAAATTAAACCTTCCCAAAATCTCTAAACTTACTAGAACCGTGGGTAATTTAACAATGAAACCCCTCATCCTCTTACTTTTGGCTTTATTTTTAAATGCCACAAGCAACACCAATGAAGAAAGTGTTAATGATGGGTCTTATGAGATCAAAACGATTAAAATAGACTCTCGATTAAGGGATTCTAAGGGCAATGATCTAAGGGATTCTAAGGGCAATCTCATTTATACGCCCATCCCTGAGCAGTATGTTTTCACTAAAGGCGATATTTCTGACTCTAGGATTTTAAAAGTTAATACAGATTTAAAGGACTCTAAGGGGCGTTCCTTTTGGGATAAGGTCTTTGCTGATAGTCCTAAGGATTGCCAAAGACTTTTAAATCTAAATCCTAAGAACACTAAAGAATTAGATAACTATCCATACTTTTCTCTTTACTATAAACCCACTTTGTTAGCAGCTAGCCGGGGAAATAGCTTTGATGGCGAGGAAAATCAAGAGAATGCGGGTTTTGGGCGCATTTTAGATGTCAAGATGAAGCAAGATGTTTTTACTATTGTTTATATTAACCTCATAGAAACTCTTAGCGACTTAGGAGGTGATCTAAAAAAATCAGAGCGATTAAGGATTTGGGATGAAGAAGAAGAGGCAGATGGAGATGGAGAGATCAATCCTAGTGGTGACATCACTTATCTTAAATTTTTAGATGACAACACAGCAACCTTTGTTGTAGATGCTAATGGAAAATACACTAACGACCGCTACAAGCTTTATCGCCCTATCAAATACTTTACAGAAAAAAGCGTACCTAAAGTTTGTGTCTGCCCCTACAGTGCAAAAACACTTTTAGAAACCCTCCAAAAGAGACATCCGGAGTGGAAGAGCGATTAAAGAGAAAACCAAGCCTTTATTTTATTAATCTTTCTTAGCTAGCATACACCTACAAAGATCAGTAGGAGACCCGTGCCCCACCCCCTCTTAGAGACAGACACTTGTGAGTGCCCCCATGCACTAAAAACGCCCCATTGAAAAGAGGCACTGAATTTAATCAGCTACGATACACGACACTATGTCAGTTTTGATGACACACAGTCCGCGTTGGATAGGTTTTAAGGTAACGAGAGTGCTCACTATTTTGTACTTTTTGCTTGAGCCATACGGACAAACAACATTCCTTAGCACAGAACAGGCGCAAGAGATACTTCAACAGGAAATTAAACTTCTTAAGCCAGTGTTTCCTGTGGCTTTTGATGCCAAGAAGACAGGGGGAGATAGATTCTTTAAAAAACTTGATTTCATGGACTTATGCAAGTATCCCATAAAGCACGATTCATTTTCGTGTGTTGCTGTCCATGGGGAAACAGGTTGGCTTAGAAAGTATTCTATCAAGACCCACCCTATCAAAGAAGCTTACGATCTTTTCAGCAGCAAAGGCAATTTGATTCCCATGCCCACTACTGATCTTTATGACTGCGGACAAACTAAATCTAACCAAGAAGATGGGGTAGGTGTCTATTATATTTGGGAGAATCCCAAGCGTTTTTGGGTAATTGGCGAGGGCTATGATTCAATAAGCACAACTATTTATAGTCAAAAAGGGAATCATATTGAGGTGATTGATTGCTCGAGATTGGATTGGTGAGCTTTTATCCATCTATAACTGAAAGAGTGGATTTAAACAAGACTTCGCTTTTATCTCACCTGTGCCAACAATGTTTTATTAAAAATCTATGCCAGCATGTGTAACTTGAAGATGCAAATAAGGTTAAAGTTTGGCTCGATAGCCTACCCTCTGATTTAAGATATTGGCGCACTTTAATTTCCCTAAAAACCCTCAAGAATTGCCCTATCTAGAGTGTTTCACAAGTGAAGTGCCCAAATGCTAAAGACATTTGGGCTTCCTTGGACGATATTGCCCATAGGGAACAAACGCGTCGCGCTTGTTGGTTTCACATATCAACCTGAGAAAGGTTGACATACTCCTCATAGTCAAAGCTAGGGGACTGCAGGATCAACAAGGCTTGCCCGCCGGCGGGTCTTACAGCCTCTACTCCAAGAGTGGACGCCCCCACTCTATGGCGGACATTATAACACAAAAACGCCTTATATCCCCATAGCTAAAGCTAGGGACTTTATGGCGCGGTTGGTAAGTTTCTAGTCTTGTCCCTGTCCTCTGTACCTCTTGTTCAGTCTATTCAATCCTCTAAAGGATTTCTCGATCTTAGAATTGAGGTCTTGAACCGGCTGTCTAGAAGGGTGTTTTGAATCTCAGAGATCGCTTAAAGCGAAGACTTGGATATTGCTCTGATCTTGGTAGCGATCGTTGTCTCTAGGGTAATCACCAAGCTAAAACCCCGATAGGAAAATCAAGAGTTCTTGTTTTGTGATCTCAACGCCTAGAATATCCAAAGTGCCTTGGTGACTTGATAAACACGGCACATCTAGGGCTTTTGCGTGTTAGATAAATGTTAGATGGCGTTGTTATATCAACTTCCTAAAAAAATAAGGCGACGAACATAATACAAAACGACAAATGGCTAGGGCGTTCACCTAACTAGCGCGCGCTCCAAATACCCTAGCAAAGTTTCTAGCACTTGGGGGTCGTCCTTGCTGGGGGCTTGCAGATACACCGGCTGGGGGAGGTGCAAGGTGATGTGCTGTTGGTGGTGGGTGATTTTAGGGATTTGGAGTTTGTTAGCTAGGATTTTGACACGCATGATGGCTAAGAATTGCGCACTCATGCGATCTAGCGCGCCAAAGCGATCTTGAATTTCGCGCTCAATTTCTAGAACCTGTTCTACCTCTTGGCAATGGGAGAGCCGCCGATACAATTCTAAGCGCAGGGCATCGCTGGTAATGAGCTTAGCGTCTAAAAACCCACTCACGGCTAGTTTGAGCTCCACACTGGAGCGTTGCGCTGCAGAGGCGCTTTGTTCTTGCAACGCGTCTTCAAGCATGCGCGCATACAGCACATAGCCAATGCTTTTAATATGCCCACTCTGATGACTCCCTAGCAAGTTACCCCCACCTCGAATCTCCAAATCGTGCAGGGCAATATGCGCCCCGCTCCCCAAATGGGCGTTCTTCTCTAGGGCGAGCAAGCGCTTTGTCGCACTAGGACTCAAGGCCTGCTTGTCTTCTACTAAAAAGTAGCAAAACCCCTCATGCGCGCCCCGCCCCACGCGCCCCCTGAGTTGGTGCAAATCGGCTAGCCCAAAACTATTGGCGTTGTCTACAATAATTGTGTTGGCATTAGGGAGGTGAATCCCCGATTCGACAATGCTGGTACATAGCAAGAGTTCAAACTCCCCCTTAGCAAATTCTAGGATGAGGGTTTGGGCTTGGGCGGGGGGGGTTTTGGAGTGGA
>NZ_FZMF01000076.1 GCF_900197685.1 Helicobacter baculiformis
GTAGTTGCACTGGGCATATCGTCGGCAGCGTCGGATGTGTATAAGAGACGGGAATTAACCTAGCAAGCCGTCGGCTTGCTCTCCACGCTGTTGCTCGCAAACGGCTTCGCGCATTCTGCACTTGTCGGCTCGCCTGCAGGCTTAGGGATCAACACAATGCGTTTTCTTCACACACCAAGCACAGGAAAACACCGCCTAGATTATCCTTTTCAATGGTTAAGGTCTTGAGTTCGCCTACAAGGTCTATGTCTTGACAAATTAGAGCAATAACCATGAAAAGAAATAATGTTGTTTTGGATTTTATAACCTACTTTCCCTCTAAGTGTGAAAGAGAGATTTGGTGCTGGGCATGACTTAATGCTATTAAGTTTACAGGGTTTAGCGCCGATCCGCATGCGATTTTAGATTGACTGTATGCGTGTTGCAAAAAAATCAAAACTCTTTCAAATCCCCCCAATTAGGCGCGATGGCGGTGTGGCACTCTAGGGGGATTTTGAGCGGATAAATTGTCTCCATAAGGGTTTTGATCTCTGAGGCTAGACGTGGGGCGTGCGCATGGGGGACTTCTAAGAGGATTTCATCATGGACTTGTACCAACATTTTAACTCTGGGATATGGGGCGATATGCGCGTGGATTTTGAGCATGGCTAATTTGACCAAATCGCTAGCACTCCCTTGAAAGAGGGTGTTGACTCCCTCACGCAAATACTCGGCTTGGAGTTTGGGATTGGCATGGGTGAAGTCAAAATGGCGTTGATGCCCTAAAAGTGTGGTGATCTGGTGTTCTTGTAGAATGCGCGCTTTGAGATTCTCTAAAAAATCCTTGATTGTGGGGAAGGTGTTGAAGTAGCGTTCAATATAGCTTTTAGCTTCTGCTTGGCTGATTTTAAGGGTTTGGGCTAAACGCTGGGGACCCATCCCATAGAGCAGGGCAAAATTAATGCTCTTAGCCGCATGGCGTCTGGAGGGGTCATTAAAGAGAGCTAGGGCGGTGTTAAGATGAATATCCTGACCTTGTAAAAAGGCTTGACTCAATTGCGCATCCCCGCTAAAATGCGCCAAGAGTCGGAGCTCAATTTGAGAATAATCCACCCCTAGCAAGAGCAGATCGGGCGCGCTGGGGATAAACCCGTGGGCGATCTTCTTGCCTAAGGGGGTGCGTATGGGGATGTTTTGGAGATTAGGATGTGCAGAACTCAAGCGAGAGCTAGCTGTCGTGTTTTGGTAAAAAATGCTGTGAATCTTGCCATGTTGGTTTTGGGTGAGCAGGGGTTCAACATAGGTCGTTTGGAGTTTGAAAATTTCGCGATATTGCAAGAGAGCGTCTAAGAGCGCGCTGATCTGCACGCCTTGAATCACCGTATTTTGGTAGGTTTCCTGCAAGGCTTTCAAACTGGCTTCATCGGTAGAAAACCCGGTTTTGATCTTTTTAACCCCCTTAGCCTGTAGCCCCAAGTGTTGGTAGAGAAAATGCGCCCATTGCTTGGTAGAATTGACATTGAGCGGGGTGCGCGCGAGGGTGTGGATTGTGCTTTGCAACGCCTGCAGGCTCTCTTTGAACTCTTGTTGCAAGGCTTGAAAATACGCCAAATCCAACCTAAAGCCCTGTACCTGCAGGCGGTATAAAATTTCTAATAAGGGGTATTCTAGGGTGCGTCCTAACTCTAAGAGTGCCGGACTCAAGTGGTGTTGGTAATGCGCATAGGCAGCAGCGATCACCTGCGTGTTGCGCTCTAGGGCTAGCGCGTCTAAAGGAGCGTTAGGTTTGCTCTCAAAGGCTTCTAGCTCCAAGACTTTAGCTAGCGCGCTGATCTTAGGCTCTAAATTTGAATTGTGTAACCATGCCAATAGCGCGACATCTTCGTAATCTGGTGGCAAATCTAAAGGGCAGTGTTGATTGAGGGCTAGAAAAACTTCTTTGATCTGATAGCCGATGAGCTTACATTGGTAGAGGGCTTGCAAGCAAGCTTGAGCCTGCGCTTCATGCAGGTTTAAGAGGATAAAATCGCTAGGAGGCTCTAGCCCTAAAATGCCCAACAAGCCCTGGGGTTCTAAAGCGATCGCACAGACACGCAACGCCAAGAGGCGTGCTAGGATTTGTTGGGGAGCTTGGGGGGAGCTTGGGGA
>NZ_FZMF01000048.1 GCF_900197685.1 Helicobacter baculiformis
GGGGTCGGGGACTATCTTTTTTATTATCCACACTTTAATTATAATAAGGTTAACAGACTCTCAATAGAATTGAGAGGTCGAAAGCTTCTATTTATTCTAAAGTAATAGAATGAGACTTACTATTAGCTAAGGAGGCTAGATGTTTTTTAACAGAAAAAAGAACGATGAACACACACAGCGTGTGGCTGAAGAACACCACGAATTAAAGGCTGTTCATGAGGCAATCGATAAATCCGTCGCTATGGTAGAATTTGATCTAGATCACAAGGTGATCAGTGCCAATGAAAATTTCTTAAACCTTATGGGCTATTCTTTAGACGAAATTAAGGGCAAGCCCCACGCGTTATTTTGTGACCCTGAGCATGTTAGGACTCCCGAGTATCACAATGATTGGGCGACCCTAAAGTCAGGACAACATCGATGTGGTACTTTTAAGCGCTTTGCTAAGGGGGGCAAGATTGTCTTCTTAGAGGCCAGTTACACCCCCGTGGTGGATGCACAGGGCAAGCTCTATAAAATTTTAAAGTTTGCCTCCGATGTAACCCCCCGGGTTCTAGAGTACAACGACTTAAAAGCGGTCTATAACGCTGTGGATCGCTCTATGGCTGTGATCGAGTTTGACACTCAGCTCAATGTTCTTAAGGCAAATGATAACTTTTTGAAGCTCATGGGTTATACCATGAGTGAGATCAAGGGCAAGTACCATGCGATCTTTTGCGATCCGGAATACACTAAAAGACCTAGCTATAAAGCAAATCAGGATAAATTGCGTCAAGGGCAGTTTATTAAAAGTACCTTTGAGCGTGTTACCAAAAGCGGAAAAAAGGTCTATCTAGAAGCCACTTACAATCCCGTTTTTGACGATCAGGGCAAAGTTTATAAGATTATCAAAATCGCCCATGATGTTACAAGCAAAGAGGATAGCACAAAAGATAAGCTTGCCATGACTTTAGATCTTATCAAAGAAAACCAACAGCTCACCAGCGAGGGGAGTGCAATGGTAGAAAAGACCCTTGCTAACATCCAAAGTGTAGCAGACACCATGCGCAACAGCACGGACTTGGTCAATAGTCTTTCTTCACAATCTGAATCTATTTCCTCAATCACCCAAACCATTAAAGACATTGCCGATCAAATTAACTTGCTAGCCTTGAACGCGGCGATCGAAGCGGCGCGTGCGGGTGAACACGGACGGGGCTTTGCGGTAGTGGCGGATGAAGTGCGCAAACTTGCCGAACGTACAGGCAAATCTGTTACAGAAATTGGGGCGATCATCGGCTCGATTCGTGAGATCACTTCTCAAGTGGTGGGGCATATCACGGCTGGCATGGAGGCTTCGGATAAAACCGTGGAGTTGTCGCAAGAAAGCAAAACTTTGATGGATAAAATCAAAGAGGCTAGCGATAAAGTAGCCCAGAGAATGGAAGTTGGGGCATAGTTTGTTTTATATTGCTACTTTTGTGATAGCCTGCGCCGAGCGATACTAGAACAAAGGAGATTCCATGAGAATCAAGGCAGTGATGTTAGAGGGGGATTCTTTAGGGCGCACTAATAAACTTGCCCCCCTAGAAGAGTTTGTAGATTTGATTTCCTATGCGAACACGCCAAAAGAATTAGTGGTAGAGCGTTGTAAGGATGCTGAGATTGTTATTCTCAATAAGGTTAACTTAGATGCTTCCATGCTTAGACAGTTACCAAAACTCAGGCTTATCTGTGTTACTGCCACAGGCACTAATATCATCGATCATGCTTGTGCACGCGAACTGGGTATTATTATTAAAAATGTGGAAGGGTATTCTACCCATAGCGTTACCATACACACTTTCGCGCTCGTGTTTACTCTCCTTTCCAACATGCCCTATTATGATCGCTACTGCAAGAGTGGAGAATATTGCGGAAGTCAAATTTTTACCCACTTTAACAAGGATCTGTGCGCCTTAGAAAACAAGAATTGGGGCATCATTGGCTTGGGCAAGATTGGTAAAAGCGTGGCAAAAAGTGCGCTAGGCTTCGGGGCGCATGTAAGCTACACTTCTACCGGTGGACACCCCCATGATAGCACTTACCCGCACAAACCTCTAGAGGCTTTGCTGAGCACTAGCGATGTAATCAGTATCCATGCTCCGCTCAACGATCATACCTACAATCTCATTAATGCCAAGAATTTATCTCTTTTGAAAGAGGGGGCGATTTTAATCAATGTGGGACGTGGGGGGATTGTCAATGAAGAAGCAGTGGCGCACGCGCTTAAAGAGCAACATTTTTATTATGGCACAGATGTCTTTGAACAGGAGCCCATGCGCGCTGACCATCCCTTTTTAGACCCCAGTATTCAGTCTCGCCTATTGCTCACGCCTCATATTGCTTGGGGCTATGGCGACACGATTAAAAAGCTCGTTGCAGGCACGATTGAGAATGTAAAAGGGTATCTCGAGACACTTAAGGGCTAAGTCGGATCCCTATCCCAAAGCGGTTTGAGAAGACATTGTACTCATAAAGCCCGTCTCCGTAACCATTGAAGTACTGCATGTAAAAGCCCACGAAAGGGTTGATTCGGAAGGTATAAGCCAAACGCACCGCGCCATGCCAGCGTTTAAATTTCCAATAGGGAGTGAAGATATCATAAAGGCGCATTTCAAAATGATGCCGTCCGCGCCTGTATTCTACTTTAGCATTACCATACCCCATGTAATCGATCAAATCGGGGTTGGATTGGTTATAGGGGATGTAGGGCCAATAGCCCACATTGACTTTTAGTCCCCCCTTTTGCCACACTAGACGAAAAACGGGACGTTGCCCCGCGCTTACTGAGCGACACCCTCCTTCAATTTCTTTGTGTCCATTATATTCAACAACGCGCACAGGTCGCCCCGGAAACGCCCCTTGCGCATTGCCATCCTTGTAGGCTTGATAGCATTGTCGTCCACCAATCCCATTGGAAATATGTTGCCAACCAATCCAAAACTCGCTAAGTGTTCCCAATTTTCCATGCCAAATGGGAAGATTGAGCGGGTAGACATAAATAAGTTCAGGCATGTAGTTAACCATGCGCATGGGTGCACTTTGGGGATTATTATAGATTTGAAACCAGTTTGTTTGGGTGTAGGCTAAGTAAAGTGTACCTGTAGTGAAGAGAAAATGTCTAAAAACGGGTGCTCTGAAACTGATCTGAAATTTAAATTCTGTATTTTGGTAGCGGTTAATATCGGGATAATACCATTGGTAAATCGGGGTGAAGCTATGGTAGTAAGGCATAAAATAAGTGCCATTATGTTCCATCAATTCCAAATATTTTTTGACAAATTCTACAAAGGGGTGGGATTTTTTGGGTTTTTTGGGAGCGATTTCCCAACTATTCTTGAGACTATAAAAATCCGGCTTGTAAAAATTATCATAGGGTGTACCTGTGGTGTAGCCGGTATTCTTAAGTTGCGAACTGCTCAATTTCCCTTGAATCCCAGCACTCTTTAAGCAAAAGAGACAGCTACTGAGGATTAAAACAACATTACGCACTTTTGAAAAATGGCAAAATGAGGATAGATAGCACAACTACAGGTGCAATGAAGCGCACACTAAAAAACCACATGACAAATGCAGGGCGGCTTAAAAAACGCGCGCTAGCCTTGTAAATACGCTTTTTGTGCATAAACCAGCCTAGAAACACAAGAGAAAACAACCCTCCTATAGGCATGATGACTGAAGAAGTTAGAAAATCCGCCCAGTCAAAAACGCTTTTGTGGAAGAAAGTTAAGGCTTTAGAGTAATCTTTATGGATAGAAAGGATGACGAGCAAACCCAAGAGATAAATGCCCAAGCCTACCAAATAAGAAGCTTTAAAACGACTCCACTTGAGGCGGTGTACCAAATAGAGGATCGCAGGCTCGATCAAGGAGACTGTAGAAGTGATCCCAGCAAAGATCAAGGCTAAAAAGAACAAAAAGGCGATGAGAGACCCCGTTGTGCCCATGCTATGAAAAATCAAGGGTAGGGAGATAAAGACTAACCCCACGCCCTGTGAGGGCTCACCATGAAAATTGAAAATGAAGGTAAAGATCATCAAACCAGCCACTAGAGAAATTCCAATACCGGGCAAGACAACCCATAGCGAACTCCCCAAGAGATTTTCATTAGAGCGCGTGAAAGCGGCGTAGGTGGTGATCGTACCCACTCCTAAACTCAAAGAAAAGAACATCTGCCCCAAAGCCTCTAAAAGCACCTTAAAGGTAATCTTACTTGCATCAAAGCTGAACATGTATGCCAGTGCTTTGGAGAAGCTAGGCAAAGTCATAGCATAGAAGAGTAAGCCAATAAAGACCAAGAATAACAAGGGCATAAGCCACAAGCTAAGGCGTTCAATCCCTTCCTTAATCCCTTTAGAGACGATCCACACTGTGAGCCATAGCCAAAGGCTAAAGCCTGCCACCTGCCAAGGCAAATCGCTCGAGCTCAAAGTGCTAAAGGTTTTTTGTGCCACTTCTAAAGAGGAAGGTAAATCAAAACTTACTTTAAGTAGGTAATAAAGAATCCAGCCCAAAACCACCGCATAAAAAGACATGATGATAGGACCACCTAGGAGTAAAAGCGCACTCCAAGACCAAAGTTTTTTGTGCTCAGTGTTAAGATGCTCGTAACAAGAAACAACATCTTTACGCCCTAAGTTGCCTATCACCATGTCCACCAAAAGCATGGCAACTCCTAGCGTGAGAGTAAGCCCCAAATAAAGCAAGACAAACGCCCCTCCGCCATTGCTCCCTGCCATATAGGGGAAACGCCAAATATGCCCCAGTCCAATGGAGCTTCCTAAAGTAGCTAAAATAAAACCTAGTTTAGAGAAGCCCATTCTAGCTCTCTGAAATTTTTACAATCCAAATCACCAAAATCACTAGAGGGGCGATGAATTTGAGCAAGAACAACCATATTAAAAACATAAACCTGGTCAAAAAGTGCAAACTCACCGCATAAAGCTTAGTTTTGCTCACCACCCAACCCACAAAGATCACAGACACCAACCCCCAAAAAGGCATCAAAATCGATGTTGAAAAGAAGTCTGTCAAGTCAAAGAGATTCTTGTTGAAAAAGGTTAAGTATGCCCCATACTTAGCATTCAAAGATAAGATGAGCACAACACCCACTGCAAAGATTGCTCCCGTAAGCACCCATGTTGCCTTGAAACGCGAGTAATTTTTATCTACCAAATACTGCACTGGGGGCTCTAAAAGAGCGATGGTAGAAGTGATACCTGCAAAAGCCAATGCACATAAAAACAAGACAGAAACCACACTCCCCATCGCACCCATCTTGGAAAACACCACAGGCAAGGAAACAAAGATCAATCCCGCACCCTGAGAAGGATTAGCCCCGTACTCAAAGACGAAGGTAAAGATCATTAACCCGGCAATCAAGGAGATCACAATGCCGGGCAAGACTACCCAAATTGCGCTTTTAAGCAGATCTTGCTTGTAGTGTGTGGAAGAGGCGTAAGCGATATTGATCCCTATACCCAAGCTCAAGGCAAAGAAAACCTGCCCCAACGCGCTTACAAACACCTTTTTATTAAATTCAGCTAAGCGGATACCAAACATGAAATCTACCGCTTTTTTAAACGAATCCTGCGTAGAAGCGTAGATCAGCAAGCCTATAAAGATGATAAATAGCAAGGGCATCAAAACGAAATTAAGCTTTTCAATCCCATCCTTTACACCCCTAGAAACCACCCAAGCCGTGAGAAAAAGCGTGGCCCCAAGTCCTATAACCTGTGTTCCCACTGAATGCCCTAATAGAGTTGTGAGAATTTGTTCAGATGCCTTAACATCTGTGGGAAGGTTAAAGCTCACCATGACAAGATAGTAAAACACCCATCCCAACACAATGCCATAAAAAGTTAAGATGATAGGTCCAGTGAAGAGCATCAACCCTGCATAACGCCAAGTCTTGCGTTCAGGATGCGGGTCTAACTCTGCAAACGCACAAGCAACATCCTTTTGTGTGCTTTGCCCAATCACCATTTCAGCGATCAACATGGTGAGCCCTATTGTGAGCGAGAGGATCAAGAATAGAATTACAAAGCCACCCCCACCGCTTGTGCCGGCCATGTAGGGAAAACGCCAAATGTGTCCTAATCCTATGGAACTCCCTAAAGCGGCTAAAATAAAGCCTAACTTGGAGAAGTTGTTCACTTAAGGCTCCTTTCTGTTGGAATAAAAAAAGTCATATCCTAGCGCATTAAGAATTAAGAATTACTTTATGTACGCATTTTTTTAGCTTTGGAAGCAAGCGGTCTACTGCCCCCTTAAACCAGTACAAGCCTTTTTATAGCCCATCTTACAAGCCTTTTTAGAATATTGTAAAGCTTTTTGAAGATTTTTGGGAACACCTAAAGCATTCTTATACATGGTTGCCAAGTTATAATAGGCGATAGCATTTCCCATGCCAGCTGCCTTTTGATAATACTCAAAAGCTTTTTTATAATCCTTAGCCACACCCAACCCCTTGTGATACAAATCTCCTAAAAACCCGTAAGCTTCAGCAACACCCATGCCAGCCGCTCTTTTATAATATGCTATAGCTTTTTTATAATCCTTAGCCACACCAAAGCCCTCTTCATATGCCACCCCTAAGTTTAAATAAGCGGATGCAACTCCTAAATCTGCCGCTTTTTGATAATATTCTAAGGCTTTCGCATAATCTCTAGCAACCCCCTTACCCATATAATACATAACTCCTAAATTGCTATAAGCCTGCGCATACCCCATGTCAGTACTCTTCTTGTAATATTTTATCGCCTTTTGATAATTCCTTGTAACTCCTCTACCCCATTCATACATCACTCCTAAATTATTGTAGGCAGCTGGAAGCCCTAAATCAGCAGCCCTGTGGAAGTATTCTAAGGCTTTGTGGTGATCCTCAGAAACACCTTCTCCATAAAGATATATCAATCCTAAGTTGTAAAATGCATTGGCATTTCCCATACTTGCGGCCTTTTGATAATACTCTATAGCCTTTTTATAATCTTTGCTAGCCCCATTACCGCTGTGGTACATAAAACCCATGTCAAAGTAAGTTTCAGAATCTTTCATATTTGTAACTTTAAAGGTCTTTGGAGTAATCGCATCGATACTAACTAGGCAGTATATACTGGCAAGCGCTACTTTAAATACAAGCTTAATCAGGTTTACCATCTTGTCTTCTTTCTAATATTTTAGAAGCGTTCAACTTCAATTTGTCCAAAAACCTAGCTAGATTATAAAACCTGTAGAGTATATTACCACTTACGCCGTAAGGTCCACTAAGTCTTTAGCTATGAGTGTAAGGCGTTTTGTATTATAACGCCTGCCATAGAGTCTTGGGGCATTAGCTCTTTGAGGAGTGGGCAAACCTTGTTAATGCAAAAATCCCCCAACTTTGATTGTGAGAGTGTGTCAATTCGCCAAAGCCAACATGGCAACCTTACCCAATCAAAAGTGCCAAAATGCCAAGACTTGCAAAACATTGAAAAAGCAATCAAAAGAGTTTACAAAGACATAGGGATCATCTTGGCATACTTGGCTACAAAGATCTATTTTTAAATCTCAATCTCGGAGGAATTATCAAAACTCGCCGGTGTGCAGATGTAACGGCAATAATATTCAGCGCTGGGAATCACAGGAATTAGCACTCCCAACTTGTGTTGAGTTGTTTTTTCATCATGGTTGAAGACAAATTACATTACAATCGATCTATGAACAAATTTATGCTAGGCACACGCGAAATTGGTATCGAGCACCCCCCTTTGGTGGTGGCAGAGATGGGCATTAACCATGGAGGAAGTTTAGAGGTGGCCAAATTGATGGCTGATGCGGCTAGGCGTGCGGGAATTGAAGTTCTCAAACACCAAACTCATATTATCGACGACGAGATGAGCTCTCTAGCTAAAACGATCAGGCCGGGCAATAGCTCTCAAGATATTTACTCTATCATGAAAAAGTGTGCTCTCTCCCCCAGGGATGAGCGCGAATTAAAAGAGTATGTGGAAAAACTCGGGATGATCTTTCTTTCCACTCCCTTTAGCCGTGCGGCGGCAAACTTTTTAGAAGATATAGGTGTGGTGGGTTTTAAGATCGGATCGGGCGAGATGAATAATCACCCCTTACTTAAGCATATCGCTACATTTAAGAAACCTATGATTATCTCTACGGGTATGCATGACTTAAAAGCGGTGCAAGAAAGTGTGCATGTTTTGGGTAATCAAGTACCCTACGCACTTTTACACACCACCAATCTTTACCCCACCCCCTTTCACTTGGTGCGTTTACAGGCGATGGTAGAACTTGCTGAGGTTTTCCCGGGCGTGCCAGTGGGCTTAAGCGATCATACACGCAACAATAACGCTTGCAAATGCGCCATCGCACTAGGAGCTAGCTTAGTGGAACGCCATTTCAGCGATACAAAAGATCGCGAAGGTCCAGATATTTCGTGTTCAATGGACACTCAAGAAGCGCAGGACTTGGTTCTAAGCGCGCGCGAGATTTTCCTGATGCGTGGAGGGAGTAAAGTCGCTATTGCAGAAGAGCAGGTTACGCGCGATTTTGCTTTTGCTACAATGGTAGCTACTGCAGAGATTAAAAAAGGAGAGGTTCTCAGCGATCGCAACACTTGGGTAAAACGCCCGGGTGTGGTGGGCATTCCAGCTAAGGATTATGAAAAAACTTTAGGGAAGGTAGCGAAATTAGATATTGCTAAAGACACGCATATCACCCTAGACATGTTAGAGCTGTGAAAAAAGTCGTTTTTGTAACCAATAGTCGGGCGGACTATGGTAAACTCAAGCCTCTGATTAACGCGATCAAAGAACTAGAGCAGGGCGGGTCGCATTGTCTATCTGGTCAGGTTACTTATCGAATTTTTGTCTGTGGCATGCATCTGTTGGAAAAATATGGAAGCACCTATCAAGAAATCTTTAAAGATGGCTTTAGCCATGTCTTTTTGGCAGGCATGTCTACCCCCCCCCCCTTATCCCAAGAAGCCCATGTGTCAATGGATTTGGATTTGGCACAGACAATTATACAATTCTCGCACTATGTGCATTTGGAACAGCCGGATCTAATTGTTGTGCATGGCGACAGGCTAGAGAGTTTAGCATGTAGCATTGTAGGAAGTTTTAATCATATTTTAAGCGCGCATGTGGAGGGTGGAGAGCTGAGTGGAACTTTGGATGAGAGTATTCGCCACAGCATCTCTAAATTAGCGCATCTGCACTATGTGTGCCATGAGGGGGCTAGAGATTTGTTGCTACAAATGGGTGAAAGGGCGGAAAATATTTTTGTGATTGGTTCTAGTGATATTGATGTGATGTTAGGGAAACTGCCCAGCCTAGAAGAAGTCAATCAGCATTACTACCAACTTCAGAAATTTAAAGGAGAATACGCTATTTGCATTTACCACCCAGTAACAAGTGAAATTTTAGACCTTCCTAAACATATTTACGAAGTCTTAGAAGGCTTGAAATTGGCGATAGAACAAACGCGTCCCACCTCGCAAAATTTTGTGATGATTTACCCTAATAATGACTTAGGATCAGAGATCATTTTAAACGCCCTGCAAACTTTGAAAGATCATGCGCATTTTGTGAGTTTTCCAAGCATGAAATTTGAATACTTCTTAACTCTTTTAAAACACGCCCAGTTCATCGTGGGCAATTCGAGTTGTGGGATCAGAGAGGCAGGTGTTTATGGAGTACCATGTATCAACATAGGCACACGACAAACCAATAGAAGCTATGCACATCATATTATCAATGTAGAAGAAGAGGCTCATGCGATCGCTGCAGCAATCCAAAAAGCGCGCAATCTTAAGCCCCATCTTGTGAAGAGTTATCATTTTGGCGAGGGTAGGAGTGTGCAGAGATTTTTGCAAAGCCTAACACCTAGTCTGTTTGACACCCCCACGCAAAAATACTTTGCGCCTATGGAAACTCTGTGTCAAAAGTCCTAGCCTATATCCCCGCACGCAGTGGGAGTAAGGGAGTTAAAGATAAAAATATCCGCCCCTTTAAGGGGTTGCCTTTAATGGCACACACGATTTTAAGCGCCTTGCAGGCGGGTATTTTTAGCGAAGTGTTGGTCAGCACGGATAGCCCCCAATATCAGAAGATTGCAATCCAGTACGGCGCGAGTGTGCCCTTTTTGCGTTCCAAAATCAATTCTAGCGACACTGCACCTACCCTCTTTGGAGTCCTAGAGGCGCTAGAACGCTATCGTGTAGATTTTGAGCATGTGGTGATCTTACAACCCACTTCTCCTCTAAGAGATGCTCAGGACATCCAGGCTGCTTATGCACTTTTTTTAGAACAGGGGTGTCTGCCTTTAGCTAGCGTACATGTTTTAGATGATCATCCTCTCTTGATGCGCACTCTGCACCACCACCGCCTAACTCCGCTCTTACCCATGAGTAGCACCATACGCCGTCAAGACTTAGTGCCTTATTATAAGGTCAATGGAGCGATTTACATCCATTGCGTGGCTACACTAAGTGCTCAGACAAGCTTTAATGATAGTCCAATTGGCTATGTGATGGACCCTAGCCATGCGCTGGATATAGATCATGCAAAGGATTTTGATGGGTATTGATTCGAGCCCTAAAAAGAAACCTCTCATTATTGCAGGCAATGGTCCTAGCATTAAAGAGCTTGATTATAGCCTCTTTCCTCCTGAATTTGAAGTCTTTCGTTGTAACCAATTTTATCTAGAAGATAAGTACTACTTGGGTAGGCATATCCAGGGGGTGTTTTATAATCCTTCTGTGTTTAACCTGCAAATGAACATAACCAAAAAACTGATACACCAACAAGCTTATCAAATTCATCGGTTTTACTGCAATACCTACCGCAAATATCAAAAATTTGAGGTGCACTATAACAATTTTGATCTAATAGACTCCCAGCAATATTTGGACAGGCATTATGTGGGTATTCGTTCTACTTACCATTTACTAGAAAATTCAGAATTCTTTTTTCAACCTCATGCTCTAAATGTAAACTTTTATGATAAGTGGTACACCACTGGTGTATTGATGCCTATCATAGCCATTATCTTAGGATATACAGAAATCTACTTAGTAGGAATTGATTTTTATAAAAGTGAAAGTTATTTTTATCCCTCTAAAATATTGCCTACATGGGAAGCTCATAGTGAGGAAATAGACATGCAAGGCATTCAACTTGCTAAGCAATGCGCCGATCTCTATACTTTAGTGCCAAATAGCCCTCTTGCCACAATTTTACCCCTCAGTCCTCACAAGAATGCGCTTTCTCAAGAGGAGATAACGCGTTTAGAATTGGGGGCTACAAAATCCTTTGAGCACGAAAACATGGTCGATATGGATATTATGGAGAAATTATCACAGCTTGAGATAGCACAAGGATCTCAGGTGAAGCAAATAGAATATAGAAGATTACTTATACAACTGCTGGCATCCTATGGAATCACAACCGATAACGGCATTTTGCAGTTTTTTTTAGATACCTACAAACTATCAAAGGGGCTTTTTAATCTGCTGAAAAACACGAGAGATCGTGCAGCGTTATGGAAGTGCCTTAAATCACTCAGCTTTAAAAAACGCTAAACTTTCTACCAAAAAGGAAGGTTTTGGAAGCATTGTCTTTAGCTCTGTTTTTGTTGTTAGGGGGAGTTACGGGGGTGATGTCTGGTTTTTTTGGCATTGGGGGGGGGATGGTGATCGTGCCTACTATGTTGGTGCTTGGGCACTCGTATGATAGCGCGGTGGGGATCTCCATTTTGCAAATGGCTTGTTCGTCTGTAGTGGGCAGTCTAGCTAATTTTAAAAAGGGGCTTTTGGATGTGCGCACGGGGGTTTATGT
>NZ_FZMF01000047.1 GCF_900197685.1 Helicobacter baculiformis
TGCTTGTAGGCGATTAATGGTGGGGCTATATATGCAACTCAGGGGGTTTAGCGCACGAGTGATAAATGTTTTGAGCGCTAGATAGCTAGCACCCCTTAAGTAATTTTTGGTTATACTCCGCACTTCAACAACAAGGATTTTTCAAATGCAAGAGATTAGAAACATCGCCGTTATTGCGCATGTTGACCATGGAAAAACCACTTTGGTAGATGGCTTGCTCACCCAATCTGGTACTTTTAGCGATCGCGATAAATTAGATGAGCGCATGATGGATAGCAATGTTTTAGAGAGAGAACGCGGAATCACCATTCTCTCTAAAAACACGGCTATCCACTACAAGGGGGTTAAGATCAATATCATTGACACTCCCGGACACGCCGACTTTGGGGGCGAAGTGGAGCGGGTGTTAAAAATGGTTGATGGGGTATTATTGCTGGTGGACGCACAAGAGGGCGTGATGCCCCAAACAAAATTTGTTGTCAAAAAAGCGTTGAGCTTTGGATTATGCCCCATCGTGGTGGTCAATAAGATTGACAAACCGGCCGCGCAGCCAGATAGGGTGGTGGATGAAGTGTTCGATCTCTTCGTAGCAATGGGAGCTAGCGATGCGCAATTAGACTTCCCTGTTATCTATGCCGCCGCGCGCGAAGGCTATGCTATTAGGGACTTGCATGAGGAAAAGAAAAACCTAGAACCCCTGTTTGAAACCATTTTATCCCATGTGCACGCGCCCAGTGGTGCTCTAGAAGACCCCCTACAAATGCAGGTTTTCACTTTGGATTATGATAATTATGTGGGCAAAATCGGCATTGTGCGCGTGTTTAACGGACGGGTGCGCAAGGGGGAGAGTGTGTTATTAGTCAAAAGCGATGGTTCTAAGGAGAGTGGCAAGATCACCAAGCTGATTGGCTTTTTAGGCTTGGCGCGCATGGAAATTGAAGAGGCGCGCGTAGGAGATATTGTCGCGGTGGCGGGTTTCAATGCGGTAGATGTGGGCGATAGTGTGGTGGACCCCAATAACCCCCAGCCCCTAGACCCCATGCACCTAGAAGAACCCACCATGAGCGTGTATTTTAGTATCAATGATTCTCCCTTAGCCGGCACGGAGGGCAAGCATGTTACAGCCAACAAGCTCAAAGATCGCCTTCTTAAAGAAATGCAAACCAATATCGCGATGCAATGCGAAGAGATGGGAGAGGGCAAATTTAAAGTCAGTGGGCGTGGGGAATTGCAAATCACCATTTTAGCCGAGAATCTGCGCCGTGAAGGCTTTGAGTTTAGCATTTCGCGCCCTGAAGTGATTGTCAAAGTAGAAAATGGGGTGCGTTTAGAACCCTTTGAGCATTTGGTGATTGACGCGCCTCAAGATTTTGGGGGCGTGGTCATCGAACGATTGGGCAAGCGCAAGGCGGAGATGAAAGCGATGAATCCCATTGGGGATGGTTATACCCGCTTGGAGTTTGAAATCCCTGCGCGCGGACTCATTGGGTATCGGGGCGAATTTTTGAGCGACACCAAGGGCGAAGGGGTGATGAATCATTCTTTCTTAGAGTTTCGCCCCTTTAGCGGGAGTGTAGAGGCGCGTAAAAACGGCGCATTAGTGAGCATGGAGAATGGGCAAGCGAGCGCGTTTTCTCTCTTCAATATCCAAGAGAGGGGCGCGCTCTTCATTACCCCCCAAACAAAAGTCTATGTGGGCATGGTGATTGGAGAGCACAGCCGGGATAATGACTTAGAGGTCAATCCTATCAAAACCAAGCACTTGACCAATATGCGCGCCAGCGGTTCAGACGACGCTATCAAGCTCACCCCTCCCAAGAACATGGCTTTAGAGCGCGCTTTGGAGTGGATTGAAGAAGATGAAATTTTAGAGGTTACGCCTTTGAGTTTACGAATCCGTAAAAAGGTATTAGACCCGACTGCGCGCCGCCGTGCTAAAAAATAAACACCCATTAGGAACACACATGAAAATCAAGATGGTTACCAAGCGCGATGGCAGAATAGAACCTTTGGACACGCGCAAAATCCATAAATACATCCAAAGCGCCACCCAAGGCTTAGAAGGGATCGATCGCGCGCAATTGGAATTAGAGGCACATCTTTTTACCGATAAGATGAAGACACAAGACATTGTGCAAACTTTAATCCACAAGGCTTTAGACAAGATCGACACCCATGCGCCCAATTGGAGCTTTGTCGCCGCGCGCTTGTTTCTCTACGACCTTTACCACCGCGTCAATGGGCATATGCAATACCCAAGTTTGCAAAGCTATCTAGAAAAAGGCGAGCAGGCCGGGCGCATTGTGTCCGGTTTTAAAGAGAAATTTGATCTCAATTTGTTGGATAGCGCGGTTGTGCCCGCGCGCGATCTGCAATTTAACTACTTGGGCATCAAAACACTCTACGATCGCTACTTGCTCAAGGACCAACAGGGGCATCCCATTGAATTGCCCCAACATATGTTCATGGCGATTGCGATGTTCTTAGCCCAAAATGAGAGCGAACCCAACGCGCGCGCCCTAGAGTTTTATGAGTGCTTGAGTAAGTTTGAAATGATGTGCGCCACGCCCACGCTGGCTAACGCACGCACCCCCAACCACCAACTGAGCTCTTGTTATGTGGGCTCTACTCCGGACAATATTGAGGGCATTTTTGAGAGTTATAAGGACATGGCTTTGTTGTCCAAATATGGAGGAGGGATCGGCTGGGATTTTAGCCAAGTGCGCTGTTTAGGAAGCTATATTGATGGGCATAAGAGTGCGAGCGCGGGGGTGATCCCCTTTTTAAAGATTGTCAACGATGTCGCGATCGCCGTCGATCAGCTGGGCACGCGCAAGGGGGCGATCGCGGTTTATTTAGAGATTTGGCATAAGGATGTGCTGGAGTTTATCGATCTGCGTAAAAATAGCGGGGATGAGCGTAGACGCGCTCATGATCTCTTCCCCGCACTTTGGATTTGCGACCTCTTCATGGAGCGCCTTGAACAAGATGGCATGTGGACGCTGTTTGACCCCTATGTGTGCGCGGACCTTACACAATGCTATGGCAAAGATTTTACCCAAAAATACCTAGCTTACGAGGCAGACCCGCAGATCCCCCAAGAGCAAATCAAAGCCAAAGAGCTTTGGCGCAAGATTTTAACCAATTACTTTGAGAGCGGATTGCCTTTCTTGGGCTTTAAAGACAATGCCAACCGCGCTAATCCTAATGCCCATGCGGGGATCATCCGCTCGTCTAATTTATGCACTGAAATCTATCAAAATACCGCTAGCAGTCATTACCGCGTAGAAGTGCGCTTTGAAGATCAAAGCGTGGCGTTTTTTGAAGAGGAGGATCGAGTCTGCACCGATGAGGGCATTACCAAGAAGGCTAACAAACTCTGTAGCAACGATTCATTGGGGGGCAAGAAGATTTTCATGACCTGCAAGAGCGCGCTAGGGGGGGATGTGGCGGTGTGCAATTTGGCAAGCATTAATTTGAGCAAGGTGCATAGCGATAGCGACATCGCGCGCGTGGTGCCCATTGCGATGCGTATGCTGGATAATATTATCGATCTGAACTTCTACCCCATTGCTAAGGCTAAGTACACCAATCTTAAGGGGCGCGCGGTAGGCTTGGGAGTGATGGGAGAGGCACAGATGTTAGCCTGTGCGCACATGGCATGGGGGAGTGCAGAACATGTAGAAAAGATCAACCATGTCATGGAGAAGATCAGCTATGAAGCCATCAACGCTAGTTGTACTTTAGCCCAAGAACGCGGGGCTTATAGTCTGTTTGAAGGCTCAGCGTGGAGTCGTGGAGTGTTCCCTATGGATCATGCCCGTGGGGATTTCCCCAAGCCTAGTTGTGATTGGGAGAGTTTAAAAGCGCGTGTCAAGCAACATGGCTTGCGCAATGGCTATTTGATGGCGATCGCGCCCACGAGCTCGATCTCTATTTTGGTGGGCACCACTCAGACCATAGAACCTATTTACAGAAAGAAGTGGGTGGAAGAGAATTTGAGCGGATTTATCCCTGTAGTTGTGCCCGATTTGAATTTGGACACTTGGAAGTATTACACTTCGGCCTATGACATCGACCCTAAAAAGATTGTGGAGTTAGCGGCTGTGCGCCAACGCTGGATCGATCAAGGGCAGAGCTTGAATCTCTTTTTACGTATCGAAAACGCGCATGGAAAACTCTTGCATGAAATTTACCATTTGGCATGGAAATTAGGACTCAAATCCACTTATTACTTGCGCACGGAAAGCCCTAGTTTGGAGGATAAAAGCGTGCTGGATCGTTCCTTAGAGTGCCACCATTGCCAATGAGTGCGTTATTATGTTTGAGAAACACGCTTAAACCCTATATTCCCCAAAATTGGCTACCTTTAGGGCGTAGAATTTATCGGTTATTCGTGGGACTGAACGCACAGTCCTTTTATTTTCACCCCCAAAAACGACGCGTCTTTGCAGAAATTGCCCCTCTAGCCAATGAAGACTTTATAGCAAAAAACATGGCACTTAGCCCCGTTGCGCCCAAGATGCCCATGAGTACTACCCATCTACTTGTCCCCGCTAAACCTCGTCATCAGGGTTATTTTCAGCACGACCCAAAAAGTGCTAACCCTAAAAGTCCACTTAACCCTTGGGCATTTATCCGTGTCAAAAATGAGATTCGCACCCTTGAGGCGAGCTTGTACTCTATGTTACCTGCTATTCAAAGGGGGGTGATCGGTTACCATGAATGTGATGATGGAAGTGCTGAAGTAATTTTGGATTTCTGTGCTAAGTTTCCTACTTTTGTCCCCGTGCATTATCCCTATCGTATTATCCAAGTTTCAGCCGCGACGTCCTCGGTTCGTACCCAATACCCCGTGGCTTTTCACTTGGCATCGCCAT
>NZ_FZMF01000063.1 GCF_900197685.1 Helicobacter baculiformis
TTTTTAATCGCTCTAAGAGGTCCACAACACTTAAGACATCGGGCTTATTCAAAGTAGAGGGGACGCTTGCCAAATGCGCTTTAGGCTTAGGGGTGATCTTAAGGGGGTTTGTGCTACTCTCATTTAAAGGAGTCTGTATGTCAGTGTCTATCCCCTTACCCCCGGTTAAAGATGTGGATTTTTGGTTTAACTTTGATTCTAAGCGGTTGTATGCTGTGCCTGATTCTGAAGAAGACCCCGCCTTTGAGTTTAAAGATGGTTCATGGGTGGCGTTTAAGTCCGATAAGGAGTTTTTTACTACCACAGATTGGTGCGGCGATTCTTGTGGCGAAGTGAGCTTAAACGAAGTGAACAAACTACTATCTAAGTCAGATTCTTGACCTAGTGCCTTCATTTTGCGCCTTAAGTCTTTGGCTTCCTTCTTAGTTAAACTGCCCTCTAGTTGGAGTTTGCGTTTAGCCTTATAGAGGGGGTCTAATGCCTTCTTCACCTTCCAACTTTTGGGCGTGTGTAGCTGTACCTCACTGGGCACGCCCTTAAAGTCAAAGCCTATATGCACCCCCTGATACCCATCTTGGGTTTTTATAAACTTGAGACTAATGTCCTTAATGTTGTGGTTATTCTCTAAGTTCTCAAACACGCGTACAAGCTCCATATTAAAAGCTTGCCTATCTACCACTATAGCCCCCTTAGCAAGTCATCCACTCTTTGTGCATCCCCATTGTAATACGCCAACTTCTCTTCTATACTCTGTACGCTCTTTAAGGTGTTGTTGGCTTCTAGCGTGCTATCACCCCCCTTAAGCCCCTCTAAGAGCTCTTTAAACCCCTCTTCTTGTTCTTTAGCGGTGGTGTGGAGTTCTAGGGCTTGACTTTTTAGCTCTTGGGTGGTAGGGTTGGGGGTGATCTTAAGGGGAGTGTAGAGTATCTTGCCTTGTTGTGCTTGGGCTTGTAGTTGGGGTAATTCCTCTAAAGTATGGCGCTCAAACTCCCAGCCGATCTTATGCTTACGCGCCCTTTGCCAACTACGCGATCCCCACTTACACCACATTTAAAGAGCAAAGATTGCTAAGGTGTCTGTAGGTTTAAAAAATTAGTTTTTCGTAGGTGATAAAAAACCCGATGTCCTTGATACTCTCATCTAGTTGGAAAGACCCTGAATCTACTTGCCAATTGATTTTATGGGGGATTAGTGGAATATTGATTCCATACTTGAGAATATGGCTTGAAAATTGAAACCTAAACCCAATATCTAGCTCTAGATCGTAAGAGGCGCGCCAAAGAGCTTTGGTTTTGGCATTGAGGACAAAATTAGTACTCCCACCCTGCACGCCCACAAACATGCCATAATAGACAGGGGGCTTATAGTGTGTAGGCGTGTTGAAGTCATAAATTAAATTTGAACCCAAATTAATTTTAATGTCTTGCAAACGCCCAAAAAGAGACGCGCTGTTAAAAAGTGGGCTATTAATATAACCATAACCCACAGACGTATGGATAGAAAAGCCAAAATGCCCACTAAAAAAATACTGCCAACCGGCGAGCAAATCTACATTATAGCCTATACTAGAGAAAAACTTAGAGGAGGATTGGTTAATACTTTTGGCTAGAGGGACTAGGCTAGGTTTGATCTGTGTATGCGTGTCTGAAATGTTGGGAATAGCATCTAGTTGGTGGTAGGCTGTTTGGATTTGGGGGGCAAAATTTTGGTAGGAGAAGTCAAGTTGATTAGATAGGCTAAATTGGGGACCATCTCCTAGTGCTGTTGTGGCTGTGGGAACAGCACTATCCAAATAAGATTTACCGACCATAATAATCCCAAATGTATTTTGATAGTTGTCAAGTAAGCCTTGCATGTAGGTAGAAATCTGGGCAGAAGAGATTCCATATTGGGTAGCTAGGTCTTCAATGGCTTTTGCTTGGGCGTTAAACCAAGCGGCTAGGGCGATGAGTTGGCCAAAACTTGTCTGCAAGACATTGGGATCGATGTTGTTGGCAAGATTTGTAAAATAATTGTTGGCACCCCCAGCTTGTGCTATGCCATTGAGCAATGCTTGGCCACTCACAACATTGTGAGTCCCATCATAATTAGCTTCATAATATTGAAGCTCTGAAAACTTGGGATTTAAAGCCGCTAAGGTTTTCAAATCTTTAACAAGAGTCTTTGCACCCTGCAAAAAAGCAGGGATTTGGCTAGCACTACAATTGCCATTCCCGCAAATTGAAGTGGCATTCTCAAGAGTTGTTGTGACAGAGTTTCTAGCATTGTTATATATCTGCACCTTACTTTGATACTCTTGTTTAGCTTTTTGGTATGCGGTGTGCTTGGTGTCATAGTTTTGTCTTTGAGAGCTTAAGGCCTTGTCGTAATTATTAACTTCCTGCGTGAGCTTTGCTTGCAAGGACTTAAGCTCATTAAAGACAGTGTTGTATTGGGACATAGTGGCTTGGTTGTGCGCATTATTGGCAGAAATGTCAAGAGCACTTTGGAGCTCTTGGAGAATACTTGTAATCTTGGCGTACAAAGCCTGCATACCGTTTAGATTGGAAAGATTAATAGAAGACAAGTTATTAAGATCTTGGTTGCTATTTTTGGCATGGATTAGCGATTCATTAAGGTTATTGAGCAATTGTAAAGCATCTTGGAGGTCCTGTTTAGCATCTTGGCTTAGCCTTGTTGCATCGGTTGCTGGTGGAGCTATGCCAACGTGGGTCTTAGTTAGTGTAGATGACCTATAAGAGGGACTCTCGTTACTAATACCAAACCCTCCACCAACAAAAAAACCATCCCGTACGTCCCCATAGGCTACACTTAAAACCACCAATACACAAATATATCTTTTGAGGTACTCCATCTGGTCTCCTCACACCTCCATGCATAATAACCTAGTAAGCTAATAGTAAGTTCATTGGCTATAGAATAACCTTTTACATCATAAATTGGGGTGACGTAATGTTTAATTTTTTTCTTCCACATTGTTACAAATCTGAGTTTGTTCTGCCCCGTTAAAGC
>NZ_FZMF01000020.1 GCF_900197685.1 Helicobacter baculiformis
CAACAAAGATTAGTCGCCATGCTAGATTACAAGAACCAATGCCAATACGAGAAGGACGGCACACCCTTTAAGCCCATTGCAATGATCTATGCGGAGCAACAAAAAGGGCTAAGAAGTTTCAGCTCAGGGGGCTCACTTGCCAAGTGTAAGCTAAGACCCCTTGAGACCATCAACACCCCGCCCGAGCGCGCCCAAATCTACCATAATTGCGGGGTTAAGGCACAGGGCATTAAACTAAGAGGCAAAGCCGACCGCCATAAAAGGTTAGACGCTTACTTGATAGAACACGGGGCTTTAGAGTGCGAAGCTAGCGGCATCATCACCGACTTTAAACACCAAGAGCTAGGCATTTACGAACAAGCGCACGGCGTGGAGTTAGGGGGCGCGTGGAAAGACCTTGTAGATCAGGCGGTTAAAAATAGCGGGGAAATGACTTTGTTAGACAAGGTGCTTGCCAAGCTCAGAGAGGCTTTTAGTAAAGATAAAGAACAAGACAACAAGAGCTCTAACCCCCGCTTTAACCCCTACAAATCCTCACTTTGGGAAGCACTAGGGGAAACGCCCTATAATTACAAGCTGTGGCTCATTGCCAAGATGTGTTATGCCTATGCCCTTGACACTTACACGAGCGGGGATGAAAGCATTTTCTTGCATGATGAAGTGGTAGATCACGCCATTAAGAAAGCCCTAAAGATAAGTGATGATAGCGATGACGAGGAGGACACGCCAGTTCAGGGTAATGGTAAGCCCTTAATGGAGCAATTAGAATTAGAGGAAGCGTTAGCCAAGAAGTTAGCCAAACAGCCCGATGACCTTGAAAGACAAGAGCAGGAGTTAGAGGAGCTCATCGCCAAACAACAGAGAATGCAAGGGCTAGAAGCCACTCCCCCCAAAGACGAACAACCCCCACAAGAGGAGCTACCCCCCAAAGACGAGCAACAGGCAAACGAGCTCATAGCTCTCTCTCTCCCAAGTGATGAATGCGTCCCTACAGACTATGACCCCAACATCTTTGGCGACCCACAAGAGACCTTTATCCCCGATGACTACCAACCGCCCAATGAAGTGCAAGAGGAGCAGACACAAGAGCTAATAGCCAACGATGACCCACAAGAAACCTTTATCCCCGATGATTGGCAAACCCCCGATGACGCATATAGTGGTATGGCTTTTGCCATGTGCGAAGCGCAGACCGATGAAACAAACCTCCATTTCACTTAGCCAAGAGTGTCCTAGTTGCACCCAAAAAGTGGTGAGCCGACCATTGACCGAGACACAAAATGACACCCCTTGCCCGCAAACAGGTATCCAAAACACGACCCACTCTATCAGTGCAAGGACGCAAAATGTCCCCCACTCTATCAGTGCATGGACGCAAAATGCCCCCCAACCCGTAGAGACAGGTATCCAAAATGTTGCCAACTCTATCAGTGCAGGTATGTAAAATGTCCCCCTCAGCCCCGCAGGGCAAACTAGGCAAAACAAGCTTGCGCCGTGTCCCGTCAGGGTTGCGTAGTTTGCAAATTACGCAACTGCCATAGGCAGACATTTCGCAAGCTACATTTTGCATAATTTGCTCCTAGCGGAGGGCAAGAAAGGCGAGAGAAGGCGACAATTTTGTTACCACTAAAATCGGTGCAGGTATGTAAAATGTCCCCAACCCCTAGAGACATGGACGCAAAATGACACCACTCTTTGGGAGAAGGCGACAATTTTGTTACCACTAAAATAAGGAGTTAAACACATGGGAGCGATTGCATCACTCAACTTCAAAGGCGGAAGAGAAAGAATGGAAAGGCAGGAGGAACACAACGATAGGACGATAAGAGCGCACTATTTTTTAAAAAGTGGAGGGCTAGGCATAGAATGTAATAGAAGTGCAGAGGAGGCAATGGCGTTAAGAGATAGGCTCATAGAACAAGCAAAGGCAAACTATAAGCGGTGTTTTAAACAGACCTTCAAGGCTAGCCGTTACATTTACAGCGCAGTGGCAAACATCAAGCCCGAAACGACTATGCAGGACTTAGAAAAGCTAGCCACCCACTTTAAAACCAAATACGGGTTTCAATGTTTTCAAATCGCTATCCACAGAGATGAAGGGCACATAGATGACGAGGGCAAAGAGCAGATCAACCAACACGCCCATTTGGAGTTTGTAACCCTAGATGAGAAAACGGGTAAAAGCCTTTTTAGGACAACCAATGACAAGATTTTAAGTCAAATGCAAACCGAGACCGCCGACATCTTAGGCATGCAAAGAGGCGAGGCTGTGAAAAAGAGTGGCAGAAAACGCATTGAGCCTAGAGCTTACGCCCAGTTGATGAATGAAACAAGGCAGAAACACAAGGCAGAGAAACAAGAGCTCACAGCCACAAAAGACAACACCATTGAGGAGCTTAAAACCCAACTAGCCGCGCTCAAAACCACTAACGCCGAGCTTACCGCAAAGCTCAATGAGCTAATAGCCCTTGTTGCTCCCACAGATAAGAAGCTCACGGCTAAAGAGTTCAAAGAGAAGTTAAAAGAAATCCGTAACCAAATGATTGTGATTAACAAGCTTTGCGGTGAGGACAAGATATTCACCCAAGAGGACTATAAGGACATCAAAGCTTTAGAAGCAAGTAACCTAGAGGAGGGCGCAAAAGAGATTGTTAGCAGGGCGTTAGAGCGTTTTACAACAAGGCTAGTAGCCCCTTACACCCAAGAGATTGAGGGCTTAAAAACCGCCAATGCACAAAAAGACGCACAGATCGCAGAGCTCACCACTGCTAAAGCCCAGTTGGAACAGGTGCTAGATCGAGTTGATGAGAAAGTGCAAGGGCTTGCGCCTCTACTGACTGAAGCGGTGGAAGCTTACCGAACACAAGGTGTGGCTGTCCTAGAGGCACAGAAGGCTTATGAGCTAGGCAGGGCAGAGGGCAACAGAGAAAAAGACGCGTTCATCAAGGAGATAAAGGAGGGAATGAAAGCAGATGGCTTTACGGGCTTTAAAAAGCTTTTGGGCTTGACTAAAAAGGACTCTCACAACAACCCCGCCTATTTGTCCCCCAATCAACTAGATAAGCAGATGAAGGGCGTTAAGGAGACGATAGCTACAGCGGTGCAACCATTGCTAGATGAAAACAATGACAATGCCAAGACAATGGAGTCTAGTTTGAACCGCTCTCTTTTTAATGTGGCTTTTGAGCTCAAACAGATGAAGGGGGAGTTTAAAGACAGCCAAGAGTATGGCAAACAACTCACTGCAGAGCAAGAGAAAAACAAGGACTTGACAAGAGAAAACGCCAAACTCAAGCAACAGATAGCAAGCGAGCAAGAGAATTACAAACGCATGGAGGGGCATAAAGACGCGCTAATTGAGATGAAGGACAAGGAGATTGACAAGCTCACCAACGAGAGAGACAAGCTAAAAGAACAAGCCAAACAGCCCAAGAGTGTGAGGACAAATGAGGCACTTATGCAGACGCGGATAGAACGGAGCTATCAGTTTAGGGCGGGCTGGTATTTTCGTGGGCTTGAGAAGTTACGGCAGAAAAAGCTACAAGAGAGAGTTACGGATAGTGCTAGGGTGAGGGCAAACAAATCTATGCACTAAGCACGCCTGCCAAACCAACGCCTTGAAGCCCGAGCCGTTATGGCGTGCTTAGTCCCCCTAGCCCACTTGAACGCCCCCCAAAGACCCCCAAACCCACGCCTTGAAACCAACCACCCCCTTTTTTCAACCCACGCCCTAAAGCCCACGAACCCCCCACAGCGCGCAAGCGCATACTTAACTTGGTAGAGTAAGAAACAAAAGGCAGAAAAAATCGACATCCCCAAAAGCCGTCCTACAACCAGTAAGCCATGCGGCGTTTGAGCTACCCCGAAGGGGTGTAAAATCTTTGGAGTTAGTTACAAATTCTTGGGAAAGTTGAAAATCTTAAGGGAGTTTAAGCAGTTTAGTAGCTAAGAAGTGGTAGCCTCCAGTTTGATGAAGCAAGAAACTACCAAGAAAAAGCCTACAAAAAACCCCCTAAGAAAGACCTTAAGTCAAGCTAATGTTTCAAAAGTCGTCCTCACTCCCACCCAACATAAGATAGCCCTAGTCGCCCAAACCCACTTTTCGGGCATTGCCAGCACGCACTTTAACATCCACAGGCAATTAACAGACACCGACATCGTGGATGAGAACGGGCTCATCATAGGGCAAAAGCCCCTAAACCCCTACCAACTCCACACCATTAACGCCATCCAACCCAAGACCTTTTACTCCCGTGCTTTGGGCTTCAACACTTGTGGGAAAGACATCATCACCACTTGGCACAATGGGGTAGAAATCCCCCACGCCTTCACCTGCAAGAACAGAGCTTGTTTCCACTGCAACAGCGTTAAAGCCAAAAAACGCACCCTCACCTTCATTCAAGGCATTAGCGACCTCGTTCTCAACAACCAAATCTCTATGCAAAACCTCCGCTTGATGATGATCACCTTGAGCCCCAAGAATGGCGATTTAGAGCAACTCAACAATATGGTAAGGGCGTTGCGCGAGCATGTCAAGCACATGATGAAAGTTAAACGCAATGGCTTTAAAGACCGCTTCGCTCCCAATGGCGTGTTTGGCTACATCATGGGCGTGGAGTTTGTGGGCGATAGCTTTAACACCCAGTTAGCCGTAGGCAAGTGCCACCCCCATGTGCATATCCTTTTAGTCGTGGATTGGGAGCACTACACTAAGCCTATCCCCCCCAAACCCTCTAAAGCCAAACGCCCGCCTAAAAAGCCCAAACCCCCTAAATCCCGCTATCTAACCTCCTTTGAGCTCAGTGAGATGTTTGCCAAAGAGTTAGAACGGGGAATGGTAGTGGGTGATCACAATGACAAGGAATACAATAAGTCGCTTTGGAAGTTGAACCTTTTTGAAGCAATGGTCGAGAGTGTGCGTGATATGGAGATTAATGCGGGGAAAAGTGCCGAACCTCCAAAACCACGAAAACCACGAAAGACCGAGCGCGCCCTCACTAAAGTGCAACTAGAGGGCAACAATGTGGATATGCGGATTGTCTTTGACGGGCGCAAGTTTGCCAACAAATACGCCAAACGCTCCAAAGAACGGGCTGAAAAGAACCTCCATTCCGCCTTGCATGAGATACTCAAAGGTTTCAAGCTAGAAGCCTCCCAAGAGGACACAGACGCAGATGACGCTAGCCCCGAGCAAATGGCTAAAGACTTCACCCGCGCGCTAGAGAAAGAGGCTAGAAATGCGGTGGCTTACCCAGATAGCGGAGCAGATAGCCCCGAG
>NZ_FZMF01000018.1 GCF_900197685.1 Helicobacter baculiformis
TCATAGAAGCTTGCTGATGTGCTTATTTTTGCTTGCATTGTAGAGCTTCTCATATTTTAAATGCGCCTTATATTCCCATAGCTTTAACTATGGAGAGTATGTCGATTCTAAGACAAATATTTTAGAACCAATGATGTTCATTTGGTTATTTAACTATTAATTGCGAAAACGTTTGATTTGTTGGCATAATTTCAATACTATTGATATTGACATGTGGTGGTTGTTTGTAAATCCATAGCACAATATTTGCAACATCTTGTGGTTTGATATAAGTTTTATTCTCATAGACGGCTTTTGCTTTTCCTCTATCACCTTTAAAACGTACCAAGCTAAAATCTGTCTCACCACAAAGACCTGGTTCCACATTACTTACTCTAATTTTAGTGCCAATTAAATCCGCTCTTAAGTTTAAAGAAAATTGTTTTACAAAGGCTTTGCTAGCACCATAAACATTACTTCCGGGGTAAGGATAGGTTCCTGCAATAGAGCCAATATTGATGATTGTTCCGGTGTTGTTTTCGATCATTGAGGGCAATACAAGGCGAGTTATGCGTAATAACCCATTGATATTGGTTTCTACCATAGTTTCCCAATCATTCACATCGCACTCAAATGCTTTTTCTAAGCCTAAGGCTAATCCAGCGTTATTGATTAAACAATCAATATGTTTAGTCATGGAAAAAATCTCATTAATTGCTTGCTGTGTGGCATTTTTATCTTGAATGTCAAAGCATAATGGAATAAACCTCTCATGGTAATTATTTTGCAATTTTTTTAAAATTTCCGCACGCCGACCTGTTCCAAAAATGATAAAGTCCTCCTCTAAAAAGGCTTTAGTAATCGCTAATCCAAATCCAGAAGTTGCGCCAGTAACCAAAATACACTTTTTCATATGTGTTCTTCCTTATTTGTCGAATAAGAATTGCTTTTACGAATTCTGCTTCAAGGGTTGACACCCCAATCCCATGATAAGTGTTGTGGTACAGAGCCAACACCCCAACATGCCAATGTTAAACATGCGGGTTGGACGACGCTAGCGGTAACCTCATTCCAGTTTGTAGTTGTAATCAAAGTTGTTTTGATCCATCCAACTTCTAAGGTTCCGGATGGCTGGATTAGAGCCAAAGCTGGCGGGAAAACCATAGCGAGTTAAGTTAGCTTTGTGAACACTATTGATAGATTTTTGTAAAAGTAATAGCTCCTTACTCTCAGTTTTTGTAAAATCGATGTTTTCGACAGAATTCTCTTTTTGATAGATGTTGGACATGACCTCTGCCATAGCCGAGAGAGTAGAATTCATAAAATTGAGGTTGTTGGCAATATCTTTAATGAATTCTAAGCTCAAGCCATCGAACTTTTGTTTCATATTTGCATAGACTTGGGCCTGTTGCTGTTTGTCTGGGGCACTCTTTAGCTTGGTGGCTAGGTCGTTTTGGAAATCTAAGAAGTCTTTATTGAGTCTTTCAATGTCAAAGCTAATAGGCTCGCAAAATTCCACCCCATCTGAGCTCGTTTTAGCAACACAGAAGCGACCTTTGTACTTGAGATCGGACACACCTAGAGTAGACATCTGCATTTGGGCGCGATTTGTGAGTGGTTCGCTCAATTTCTCTACTTCCGCCTGAACATCACGAAATAATTTCTCCTGAGAAGCTTGTTTTGTGGCAACGGCTATGCGGTACCTTTTATAGTCCTTATTAAGTAGAGCCAAGCGCGCCTGCATATCAGCTCTTTGGATGTTCTTGATCTCTTGTTGTTTATCGCGCTTCATACAAATATACTGCGCCAGGGCTTTACCACTCATCTGCCCAAAGATATAACTTCCATTTTCAATCATGTTGTTACCGATGGCACTAGACAGACTTTTGAGAGCCTTAAGTCCTTCACTTTCTTTACCTTTTTGGTTAAAAATGAGCTTTTTAGCTAGTGGATGAAGATTCTCGTAGTTGATTTCAGGGCATTTGGCAACGATAGCGCGCACTCTAAGGGCATTAGCAATTTTGTAGTTTTTCACCTGTTCAGCAAGAGCTAAAGCATTGGCCTTGATCTGCTTAGTGATGTTAACGGCGTTATCAATCAAATCCTTTGGGTTGGCGATGTTGAGGATCGAGCCATTTAAGAAGTCCTGAGTGCCACTTAAAACTTTATTGACTTGGTTAAGCTGGTTGACGGTAGCCTGAGCTTTTTCTAGCATGTCGTGATATTTGTTGATCATGTCTGCAGCTTGTTCAATTTGAGTAGCCATGTTGCCGATCATGGTGTTAGAAAGAGCGTCTTGAGTGGGATTCTCCACAATCATACCAAAAGCATCAAGGCTGACTGCACACAAAAGAAAGACTAAGACTCTCTCAATGTGTATTTTTATTGTTTTCTGCGTGCTCTTTATTGTTTTCTGCGTGCTCTTTATTGTTTTCTGTGTTCTGATCAAGGTTTTCATAGACATAATCTCCTACTTCGGAACAGCGCATTGCAACTTCATTTTTATCGCTGATAATTGATTCTAGCTTCTCGCAAGCCCCGTTACCAGGTTTGAAAAAAGTTTGTTGCCACTTCAAAAAATCTTCCGAGTGCGCGATGGCTTCATCTTTGTAGAACCCTTTTTCAACTTCTACGTACTTCATGTATTGATCGCTAAGACCTATATTATTATTCTTGAGATGAGTTGTTCGTTTAATGTTGACTTTGGTTGTGGGGACAGTGTAAATGCCCGGGATATCACCCTTACCTTCATCCTCACCATCTTGAAGGGGACGCTGATAACGCTGTTTAGTCTTTATAGTGGTGGTGTCGTAGGTGGTAACCCATTCTTGTTTGAGATGTTGGACGATGGGCGGGACGATACATCTATCCCAAAGAAGGGTAAAGGTCTGACTAGTAGTTTGGGTCGTCTCGCTGATTTTCTCTTCGGGGAGTCTAGCATAGGCTAAAGTGATTTGCCCACTCTTGCCAATTTCGGGGTCAGCAATGAAATTACAAGGGGTGATATCGACATATTTGCCTTGGATGCGATCATAGGCTTTAATCATAGTAGGTCTGTGGGCTTCTAAATTGGCATCATCATAGACCCATTTTCCGCAAGCAAATTCCTGATAAGAACTACTAAGTGAGCTCTGTGTTCCATGGCTCAACGAAATTTGTTTGTGGGTGAGGGGATCTTCATAAGATTGATCTACAATAGGAATAAGCTTTTTATTATCATTATCTTTGCTATAACGCACAACTTTGTTCTGTATCCGAGCGTAGTCGGCACAATCTACGGCTACATGTAAGAAATTATCCATGCCTCTAAAGACAATTTGGGTTTGAAAGCTTTGACTGTCCCCCAAACCATAGCCCTTTTCTGTGGTTTGGTTGAGCGTGCATTTGCTATCATCTCTGTAAAGTTGCATGGCGTATTGGTCTCCATGTAAATCCACGCAATCGCCGACATTCTGAATTTTGTTTTCTTTATCAATGTAGTAAAATTGCGTCTGCTTGATAGCCTTACCTTTCTCGAAATCATAGCGGTAGTTACATTTTGTATCGTCCCGATAGGCTTGCATCTCTTGACAACCTCCATCCTTACCCACAATAAAAAGTTTAAGTTGGTTGGCAGTGGGATTGAACTCGGGGACTTTGCAATACTGCATTGAGTAGGGGAACTTGGACGGGTCTGCAGCGCTACTAGGCTTTAGATTTGAGCTATCTGTATTGTTATCTAAAGGTAGTGGCAGGGGATACATTCCACCCTGGTTAGTCCACCCATCGTTAGTGTTTATAGGACCCATAGATTTGGAATTTTGCAAACCTCCGGGGCCACCGGTGATTTGGAAAGAATTATTGCTAAAGCCTCCTACAGAATCGCTTGTATAGCTGTTAGATCCTCCACTATCCAATCCAAGCACTCCTTGCCTGTCAATTCCCTCCCCAAGACCACCAGTAGGCGCGTTAGATGCATTTGAATTATTGCCAAAAGAAGCACTAGCGTTATTGGTCTGGATATAGTTCTGATTACTAGACGCGTTACTAGCCTGGTTATATGTTTCTGTGGAGATTCCCAAAACTTTTGCAATTTCTGCTTTGTTTTCTCCACCAAAGACTAAAATTGAGCCCTTCCTAATCCATAAACTAGAGGGTGTTTGTTGGGTGGCTCTAGCTTTCTGTGTGAGAGGGAAGATTCGACCACCCCTAACCAGTTGAGTGATTTCTAACTCTAGTGTCCGACCCCTATTGGCATAATGCCCCATGGCCTGCACTCCAAAGACCCTCTGTCCAAGCACGACCTGCCCTTGTATGATCCCAGTCGTCTGTCTTAGATTGATATTGTTTGTGGTGATAATGTTTAAAGCTTCTAAGGAAAAAGGGAACAAAGCAAGAAAAAGGCTGAAAACGGCAAACCCAAGCGTTTGGCCTATTTGTTTCATGAGAATCTCCTCAATGGTCAAACACTTTAGCGGGGGGCTTATTGCCCTCGTTAAAGTAAGAATGCGCATGTTGCTTCCTGACTTCTTGTAGTGTGATGCTATGCATCACCATCCTTTTTGTTGTGGTATTGTTAGCTGTATTCGCATGTGCACAGCGCCACTGGGCGCTACACCATATGTTCCTGTATTTAAGCGTTCTGCAGACTTCTGCAAGCATGATAACCCTTTCGTATTCGAACTTGTAGCACGCTAGCACTTTTTGATAAATTAAACAATGCACATGTTTTTGTATTATAGTCTAATTTATGTGCATTATTTTAAGGTGCTTATCAGATGAAGGTCTTTGAAATGGTAATTAATCTTTAGTTTAGAGGTTTTGCCCTGCGGTTTTGAACCCATATAAGGTGAGTTTTATTTGTAATAAATTGACTGATGCCTGTTTTTCGCGTTATTTTGTTGGAGATACTAGCTTTAGGTTGCAGTTGTGATGTATTCGTCTTATTTGTTACTAAAAGTAATATATATTACGGTGGAAGGATGTTGTAGCAGGGATCGTGCTAAAATCGCTCATCATGCTATAACTCATCAAGTTGTGGATAGTCAATTTGTAAAATATGCCAGATAATTTAAAAAGCAAGACTGAGGAAAAAGTAGAACATAAGCCACATGTGAACATGGCGGACAGGACAAAGCATAAACCAAAACAAGCCAAGAGGTAGGAATGAATTTAGATGAACAGAGCTTAGAAAACGCACGCCAACTCTTTGAAAGCGGAGTTATTTACAAGATTGAAGTAGGGACACTTAAGGGATTGCAAGAAATCCACAAGGCGCTTTTTCGAGGGTTATATACCTTTGCGGGGCAGATCAGGGAACAAAATATATCTAAGGGCTATTTTAAGTTTTGCTCCGCCTTGTATCTCAAGGAAGCGCTTAAAAAAATCGAAATGATGCCACAATCCTCTTTTGAAGAAATTATAGAAAAGTATGTTGAGATGAATATTGCACACCCCTTTATGGAGGGCAATGGACGTGCTACGCGTATTTGGCTAGATTGCATACTTAGGCAAGAGTTAGGAGTGGTTGTTGATTGGCAACATGTAGATAAAAACGCCTATTTAAGTGCTATGGAAAGGAGTCCTGTCAATGATCTGGAGCTTAAAACATTGCTTAAAACATATTTAACAAATAAGGTTAGCGATAGAGAAGTAATTTTCAAGGGTATTGCACAATCTTACTATTATGAGGGATTAGAAAAAGTTTCTAGGAAAGATATACAAGAGCAAAATCATGTCTCATCTTACAGAGAAGAGCCCTAGACGCATTGCTATGCCTAGGGTTTAAATTTTAGGGGATTAGTGATATGATTAAAGTCTGTTTGCTGGCGGTTTTACCAACCGCGCCATAAGGCGTTTTGTGTTATAATGTCCGCCATAGAATGGGGCATTCACTCTTGGAGTAGAGGCTGTAGGATCCGCCTAGCGGGCAAGCCTTGATGATCCCGGAATCCCCTAGCTTTAGCTATGGGGAGTATGTCAATATTAGCCACAAATGCCACGAGTCCTTGCATGTTGCATCACCTACAAAACAGGCTTTAAACTGAAAATGTTTAAAATTGGAGAATATATGGCGATCTTGCCAGGAGATGAGAGTTTTCACGAGGGCTAGGCTATGAAAAGGACATCGATGTTAATTTTGGCGTTGTTGTTGTTGGGGGCTTGCACACAAAAGCGTTATGAGATGCTCAAAAGCCCTTGCGCGCGCCACGAAGTTCAGCCGCTCTATTTGCAACTAGAACTAGGAGGATTTGGCACCATCAAAGCCAGTCCCAGCTTGCCAGTGGCCTCTTTCCATAGAGTTGGTGTCTCGACTCTGTGGGAGCATCACGGGATTGGTGTGGATGCCTTGATCCGCTTAGCTGAAGCTAGGACCTTACAGCGTGAATGGTAAAAATTCATGCCATCTAAGCAGCAAATCGAAGGTAAAGTTCCTGATCCGCCTTGTAGCGCACAAGAATCTCTAGACTTAGAGATACAGGATCGAGGCAGACTCTTAAAACGCCTTTTTAAGGATAGTCCAAAGCCTTCCGTATTCCCAGAGAATGTAGCTGAGATGCGCTCTGTCTTTAAAATGGAGCGCAAGCTCATAGATTATCTTCTCATTATTTCTATATTTTTCTTCATTACAACTTGCTTGCTTGTTATAGCCATTATCATCTTACTCCCCCTCAAAGAAAAAGAGCCTTACCTAGTAACCTTTGCCACTTCCACACAAAATTTTGCTATTGTACAACGCGCAGACAAGAAGATTAGCGCCAATGAGGCTTTAGTGCGCCAACTTATCGGGGCTTACATTCTCAATAGGGAGAGCATTACGCATGTTAAACAGAATGAGGCTCAGCGTTTTGAGAGTATCCGTTACCAAAGTTCTTATGATGTGTGGAAAACTTTTGAGAATTTGGTGGCTTACCACGACAGCATTTACACCAATGAAAATCTCACTAGAGATGTCAGAATTATCAATATTGCCCTCATCAAGAAAGGGTATGCTAATGCTGATATTGAGGTGAATTTATACAATCAAGGACTTTTAGAGAGTAAAAAACGCTACCGGGTGATTTTGACCTATAAGTTTTTGCCTATCAAGATCGATTTTACTTCCATGCCTTTAAATCCAACAGGCTTTGAAGTAGAAGGATATAGTGTAACGGAGATTGCCACTCTCAAAGAGCTAGATATCAAGCATCAGATTTTAGAAGCCCCTAAAAGCAAGATTCAGGAGACACAAAGCCCTTCTTCCAAGAAAGACTACCGCTATAGGGAGTCTCCATGAATTTTGCTGTAAAATTAAATACGAGTGAAACGCCATCCTTTAAGAGGGGGAATTTTCCAACCAAAGCGTTCCAACAGACACCAATACAAAGAGCCTTACATTTAATATCTGCGAGGTTGTTTTCTGTCCTACATGACAAACATGGTTGTTTTAGCATAACTAAGATCACTCGATGTTCACTTCTCCGCTTTGAAAGATTAGGGTTTTCTGAAATTGTGTATAATGTCTGCATATATTTGTATCTAGCACAGGGAGTGCGCAGAGTTGAGCTTTTGGAGGTGTTGTGTGCGGGGCTTGTGGGGGGTGTTTTTGGGCTCAACTCTGTAAGATCCCTACTTGTAGAAATATTGGAGTGAGCACTGAATTCTTCCTATGGGCGATACCTGTTAAGGAGCCCCGAGTGTCTTTAGCATTTGGGTATCTCGCAAATATGCTTGTGATATTGTTGATGGTAGTTGGGCTTCATGCTCAGGGCGTGCCCGGTACCTACAGAGAAACTTCCAACCCTACCCCTTCGAGCCCCCCTACACAAACTCCCAATACAGAACAGGTTAACGCACCCCAGCCGGCCCCTTCTGTCTCTTTAAAAGACTTTAAAGAGGAAAGAAATCAAGAAGAAGCCCAAAAACTTATTGACTTAAAGGCTATCCAGCGGGCTTTTTTTAGCAAAAACAGACAACTTACAGACAATAATTTCAATGTGCTTTATGTGGCTGGGGAGACTAATAAAATCCGCTTGCGCTATGCGATGACCACACTTTTTATCTTTGATGACGATCCGATCATCTATGTGAGTTTGGGCGATCCTAGCGGATTTGAAATCTCCTACCCTGCTAATCCACGCTACGACTTAAATAACCTTTTAGTTATCAAGCCTCTTTTAATTGGGGTGGACACAAATTTGACCGTGTTAGGGGCTAGCGGGCGTATCTATACCTTTTATCTTTTTAGCACACACTTCACTAGTCCCAAGCAATCCTATTTTACAGTTTTTGTTTCCAATAAGCGCACAATTGGGGCTCTAAAACTGGAAATGTCCAAAAGTACCACAAGCACCACAGATACAGATGTTAAAAAAAACGATTATACTTCCAAAGAATATGATGATGGTAAGTTTATCAGGATTGGCGATCCTGTCAACCACCTCTATATCGAAAAATCTAAAATTTCCCGCGGTTACATCCAAAAGCCTAAATCTAAACGTAAATGGTGGAGTCTGTGGTTCTATAAAAAACCCAGCGAGGATGCAGAAGCTATGGAGGCTCTAGATATTTTTGATGACGGCAAGTATACCTATTTTAGATTTGATCGCGATCAAGCCCTCTCTAAATTTCCCTATACTTATAAGGTTGTGGATGGTTATGACAACCCCATCAATTCTAGGGTGGTTGGTAATTATATTATCGCTGAAGATGTGAGTCGGCGTTGGACCTTGAGACTGGGCTCTGAGTACGTATGTGTGTTTAAAAATCAAAAAGCTTTTAAAAAGTCCAAAGACTTTGCCAAACTCAAGGCTCTTTTGGAAAAAGATGCAGCTATGAAAGCAAAACGCAATAATCCTCATCTTATAGAGGAGGAAACGACACCCCAACCGCCATTGTCCACGCCAATCAAACTAGATACTAGCCAAACATGTACCCACCTGTCTGCCAAAGAAATACGAGAACTTGAAAAGATCAGGAGATTTGTTGCACCCAAAAGGAAAACCCGCGTCAAACACAAACAGCGAAATGGGTACTGCGTGCCCTTGAGGAGTCCAAATGGCAAGCACTAATAGTTTTTTGAAACGAAAACTTGTTTGGTTATTCTTGATCCTGTTTGTGTTGTTTCTCTTGTGGCTTTTCCATGATGATCAGACAGACGAGCAGATTGAATCTATCCAAACCAAATTTCCCATCTCAGACTATCTGTTTAAAAACAACCATTCTCAATCTCTAGAGTCGCCGACAAAAACAGATTTACAATCTAGATTTAAAGCCACTCAAAAGGCTTTAGAGGACTTAACCAAGCGTGCCAATAAGCCCATACGCACTTATGATGCCCATGGCAATATAGTAGATCAAGATGGGAACATTATTGCCACCCAAACAGATTTAAGCAGACTCCCAAAACTTCCTAGCAAAAAAGACACATTGGTGGCATCACAAAGCTCACAGCAACAAAGCCAACCTCCCCAACCACCTCCTAAAACAGTCCATACCCCTGCTGTTTTTGACTATAGTAAAGCCAATCCGCAAGAAAAAATTCGGCTTGTCATATTAGCCCAAAGATTAGAAAAAATGGGAGATGGAGATAGTGGATTGCAGGCTAGATATCAACAAGAGACTCGAGAAGAAGTTGATTATGGATCGAGTGGATTTGAGGGTTTTAAGCGTAAGAATGTAGCCAGTAATGAAAATAGATTATTGCGCACCATCACAGCCGATCGCCTTATCCCAGCCATTCTTGTTACCCCTATTAGCTCTGAAATTGGTGGTTCTAAGATAGTTGCCCAGATTGAAAGCGATATTTATGCCGCCATGGGCAGAGCAGTGCTTATTCCTAAGGGAAGTCGGGCTATTGGCTACTACAATTCTAATAATAAGATTGGAGAGTATCGACTAGAAGTAGTGTGGGATCGCATCCTTACTCCACAGGGAATTAATATTATTTTAAGCGATGCCAAGGGTGCTGATGTCAAGGGCTATAATGGGTTAGTAGGCACCTTACACAACAAGTACTGGGAGCGTTATGGTCTACCTTTGGCCATGTCAACTCTCTCTAATGGGCTTTTAATTGGAATCACTTCTGCTTTGGCAGACAACATGGGACGGGGCAAATATACCAACACTAACCCCTATTTTGGAGATTACATGCTTATGCGCTTGACCCAGCAAACCGGACAATCTATCAATGATGTAGTGGGACAAATTTTAAGAGAACAAGTACGTATCAAACCCATTATTACCATTAGAGAGGGTAGCCGTATTTTTATCTCTCCCAACACTGATATTTGGTTTCCCATCCCTAAGAATGGAGAGGTGTTAGCCCAATTTTTCAAAGAAAAGAAGTCACAAAAACCGCAATAATGGAGTATCATGAGACGGAACCTTTTGCTTGGTAATTTTTTGCTTAAGGATTCCATCGAGTTTTTGGGACTTCTGTAGCGTGGAGGATTTAAAGAAAACGAAAAGTTATGGGGCAACGGTAAAGAGTAAAGAAAAGCACATAGAAACCACGCTTTGTGAAGGGATATGGTGTAAACTAGATAAAAAATTGGAGTGCCTTTGATGGAAGAACTCTCTTTAGTTTTGCAACACTTTATTCAAGAGTTACGCCCTTTCTTAGAAATGCCTATTAATGAGATTATTTTTAATGGACCGGGCGTGCTTTACTTGGTGGAAGGTCAGCACAGAAAAAAGGTAGAGTGTCCCAATTTTGATGCGCGTTTCTTGCTCAACTTTTGTGAACAGCTTGCCACCTATCGCCATCAACGCTTCGATCTCAACCACCCTAAACTTTCTACCTCGATCCCTACGACGCAGTACCGCGTCAATGCTCTTCATCCTAGCGTTACAGCCAACCATGCCATTGCTATCAATATCAGGATTCCAAACACTGCCAAATTCCCTTTAGAAGCCTTTTGTCTAGGGGAAAAGTGTGTTAAAAAGGGACTCGCCTACACAGATTTTAGCAACCTCGTGCAGCAGGGAAAAAATATTTTAGTGAGTGGGGGAACAGCTAGTGGAAAAACAAGCTTTGTTAATTGCTTAATTGAGTATATCCCCGATTCTGAGCGCGTGGTGAGCATTGAGGATTCTCCTGAACTTAAAATCCCTCATGAAAACAAGGTCAATATCGTTGTAGGTAAAAGCGAAGATACTCACTATACTTATGAGGATGCCCTTAATAGCGCAATGCGCATGAGTCCCGATCGGCTTTTGCTAGGGGAAATTGATACTAGAAATGTAGCTCTGTTTTTAAGATTAGCTAACACAGGACATCGCGGCATGATCTCCACCTTGCATGCCAATAGCGTAGAAGATGCTTTTTTGGCTATTGCTATGAATATTAAAATTGGCAGTGGTAAGGACATTGGCATGGAAGCTTTACTGGATTTTTTTATTGCAGGTATGGATACCATTATTCAGATAGTGCGTCATGGTCACCAGCGTATGATTGCAGATGTTTTGGATGTCAAACAAGAATTACGCCAACATATGGAAAAGACCCATGCGCCTTAAAAATCCCAACGCTCACAGAAAGAGTAAGCTTAAGAGCGGGGGCAAGCGCATGGTTTTTATTTTGGATGCCAAGAGCGCTGCTGCCCTCAAAGAACTAAGCCATAAACACAAAATTAGTATGACAAAAATTATAGAGACCATGATTTTGGAACAAAAACCTTTTTGTCAACAAAATAAGTGGCTCTTGAAAACCATTGCCCTCATGCAAGAGCACAAAAACCTCTACACTAGTCTCAACACTACCTTTTCGAACCTTAATCAAATCGCACGTCATTTAAACATCTATGCCCTAACAGGAGAAACTATTAACGATGCACTTTTGGCACAAACACAAGCTCAGGTGCAACATTGCGCTAAACAACTAGAACTACTTAAACTCTTGGTACTCAAGAATATCATCTTGTTAAGCCACAAGAATAAGATTCAAAAGAAAAAACAATGACTTCTCTTCAAGAACTTAGAAAGCGACTTTTAAAAATGCAAAAAGATATTCTGTCCCTCAGACAGATAACAAATGATCCAAATGTTATACGCAGTGTCGATGTAAGCTATTATGACGAAAAGATCGGTCAAATCTTAGAAGAATTTCCCCTCATCCTAGAACACCTGCGAAGTTTAGAAAAACCAACTCCTCAGGATGTTAAGGGGTGCGAACAGATTTTAGATGCGATGGTGGAAGATTTTCTGGAAGATGTGCAAGAATCTATACAACCTAAAGATAAACGCTAAAGACTTGCGTCTTTAAAAGTAAGCCAGTCGATAGCGGTTTTGCTAAAGATTATTGTCTGATCCGCGCGCTACATGAATTCTGTGGGTCTACACTCTGTTAGAAATTTGTTAATAGGCACTAGACGCGACTGCTCCAAATTAGCGGGGTGTCGATAGACACTCAACAGCGGCATCCTTAGACAGAGCATTTTTAGCTAACTTGGAGTGGATAGGCGAAAGCGCCGACTATTCAACATGACTTTCAATGGTAACTGCACAATTCTGAGCGTTTAAGCGTTTGTATGGTTATTCTTCTAAGAATTTTTCCTTATAATGGCTTGGGTACTGTGCCTTAAGGGACTCTAGTCTAGCTACAGAGGGGGCAGAGGAGCTGTAGATCTTGAGCAAACGCTCCAACTTACTCAAGTCGACATCTAAAAAATTAGAGCTGTTGGTTAGTTTATTCTTGACTAAGATCTTACGGGCACTCGAACTTGTGTTTTGTAAAAAACTGATCTCGTTGTGACTTAAAGGGATGTCGTACTCTAACAGTTTCCGAGTGTTAGCGCCGGGAAATAGGATGCAAGTAGCAGTGTTATCTACAATACTTTTAGCATTGGGGATTTCATCTAACTGGTTAATATCTTGAAAAGCTAGAGCCAACACACCGTTAACTTTTCTAGCCTGTGTAAGCACTAATTTGATCCGATCAACCATAGTAGCGTTGTTCACATAGCTTCTAGCTTCGTCAATGAACATGAAAAAGCCTTTTCTATGCTTTTTAGCCTCATAGATCATTTTATGGAATAGGTAGAGGGCGATGAGAGAGGCATTTTTATCATTTTGCACCACAGTATCCATGTTGATGATGGTAAGTTTCTTAGAGAAACTTAAACAATCGTGAATTTTATTAAATAATTCATTTTTGGCGTATTTTTGCAGACGCAATTTTAAGTTGGAATCACTCTCTTGAATGGATTTGGCGATCTCTAGGAGCCCAAAAGCAGTGGTTGTATTTTTTAAATACAAAAAAGCATCTTCGATGACTTTGTCAATATTGAGCACATCCTCTACATCTTGTTTGTTGTTATCGCTGACATTGACTAAATAGTGCAACCAAGATTTTAGAAATTCCTTATTTTCATTATCATCTTCAAGACTAAAGGGATTAATATGGAAGGCATTTCCATCATTATATTCGGCTTCTAAAAATTCTCCCATAACACGCATGCCATTGAGGCGATCGAGAGCAAGGATGTTAAGGTTGGAGTATTTAAAACAATTAGTGATGAGAAATTCTACTAAGGTGGTTTTACCTACCCCAGTGCCCCCGATGACAAGAGTATGTCCTAAAGGCATGTCTTCCTTGCTGTGGATGGGAGCAGCATGGAAGTTAAATAAAAAAGGAGAATAATTTTGATTTTTAAAAACACTTAGGGGCATTTCTCCCCATGGATTTTGATCAAAGCCGCTTTCTTCCTTTTCCAGCATGATCATGGAGGCAATGTTTTGTGAGCTTTGCAAGCGTTTACGCGCATTTAAGTGGTTTCTGCCAGGAAAAAGACTAAAGAAGGCGCACATCATATTGAGGCTTTCATGCACGGCTACTAGTCCATAGCGTTTGAAGGTGTTGACAATTTCTAGACTTTTAGCATCCAAAGTCTCCTTCGAATCAGCCCGTACGTGCACCATCAAAGAGACATACTGCATGAGCACCCTATCTGTTTTGACTAGGTTATTAAGGTGCTCTAAAGAGGGTTTGATAATGGCATTAGCCCGCTTGCGCTTCTCCTCTATTTTTTTAATACTCTTAGCTTTTGGCAAAGTGTCCATGCTGAGGATTACATCAAACTCGCTCTTCAAGTGCAAGATGCTAGAGATGGGAATGCTAGAGATGGTGTCGCTGTCATAAGCTTTCACGGCAATGATGCGCTTATAGAGTTGTTGCCCATTGTAATCGTAGACAAAATGGTCTTTTTTAAAGGTGATGTGGCTAGCAATATGCCCATCATGAAGCATGCCATCACTAAAGTTGAGTGGCAAGTACACACCATTGCTATATTCAGCATAGAATCTTAGGAGTTCTAAAGCACTGAGTTTTTGAGGAGCAAGGGGTGCTAGGATCTGCATGAGGTTATTCATGATACTGTGAAGGATGACTTCTTTGTTTAGGTATGCATGAGCGTTTTGAACACTCTGTGCCTGGGTGGTGCTGCTGGTACCCTCTAGCTCGTCTGTGGTGAGAGCCTTCTTTTGGCGTTCTAAAAAGCCTTTGAGGTCATCATTTTTGGTTTCGAGCAATAAGAGATAGGTATTTTGATAAACTTCTTCATTCTTTTCCCAAATATTGATGATAGTCTTGGCATAATGATTTTGAACGTGCTGGTAGGTTTTGTTAAACAGAAGTTTTCTGCGCCTAGCAAGGACTTTTAAGTGGATGAATTCGCTAATTTCGTTGAGGGCTAAGATACGCTCATTGAGGGCTCTAGAAATAGCCTCCTCATCTAAACTAGAATAGGGTACACCCTCCAAGCTTAAGCCCCCAACTAGGTGTTCTCTTTTAGTGATGATGAAGTAATCGTTATGCATGCCAAAAATGTTATTTTCATCAGCCATGGAATACATGGTGGGCAAAAGCCCAAAACCTAGTTTCTGTAATCCACGCTTGAGGGCTTCTAAGCTAAGCATGTTTATTCCAGTTAGGCATAGTAGATTCTTGTGTCATTTTTAAGAGTAAATGTGTTTAATAAAATGGCTGTAATATCCTCATCAAAGAATTCTAGGATATAGAAAGTAAGAATAAAAAAAAACATAAGCAGGAGAGCGTGAAAAAAAGCAAAGCTTAGAAGCCAACAAGAGGCAAAGAAGCTAAAGATAAAAGAGTCAACATTAAGTCCCAGGAACTTTTCCTTCTTGGAAATTTCCCGGATATTTTCATTTTCGACATAAGCGATATGTGCCATCAAAATAGCCAATTTGCGATATCTTTAGCATAGACCACGCTAACGGTAGCAAGAATGATAGTAACACACTTCCAAGCAATTTCGCCTAGCCTATCCAAATTTTTCATGGCATAAACAGCCACGCCAATAATAACAATGGCTCCGATGGTCTTCATGAAATCATTGCTAATAAAATTGATAATCTTCTCAAATTTCTCGTTCCATGCGGCGGCTTGTAGAGTGTAAGGCAGAAAAATGCCAAGAAAGAAAATGTAAAACTGCCACTGGCGTTGTTCAAATTGATACTTGAATCGTTTGTATAACCAACGCATTGCCACACCTCATCATCAGATTATTTAAAACATATACACTAGCATGCTAGCAAATTAAAACAAATAAAGCGCTGGAGACGATCAGCCATCCCAGCGAAGGTTAAAAAAACCCACCAGCCACCTAGCTAGTCTTCTGTAGTTTGGTTGTCCTCATCGATCAATAGCTTTCAGAAAACACTTCTATAAACCCCTTGTAGTCTTCGAATTCCTTAGCGATCAATAATCTGCCATTATCCTCTTTAAATAAAAATCCATCGCGTTTATGATGCAAACTAGCTATATAAGAGTCACGGCTAGTGGCATTAATAATTTCAAAAGCACAAGAGATGCATGGCTTACCGGGATGCTGAAAAGTGATTTTATATAGTCTAGCTTGTTTAAATAGATGATCGGGGTCAGAAACAAAAACACTTCCAATGTTGCCGATGTAACTATTAAGAGTATGTCGCTCTTCGGTAGTGTAGTAACAACATAATTCTTGACGTTTATACTCTTCCTTATCCTTTTCAAGTCTACGTCGATCCAAAGTGGCTAATATGCGATTATTTTTGCGCGATAGTTCTGCAACACGAAAAGGTTGAGGCATGAAGCAGAACACGATGCCTACAATCTTGTGACTGCGACCCTTTTTGATTTTTTCATACCAAATGTGTTCAAAATACTTTGTGCGATCGGGTTTGTTGGGATCAAATTCTAGGTAGGGTGTACCTAGCTCCTTACAAGCAGGTTTGAGAATTTGCTTCTCTATTTGTCCAATCCCCATGTACTTTGGAATTCCCATAAACTCTTTAAACCCATCCCAGTCATTTTGGTAAGTGTTAGACTTGCATAGTCCAATTGTGCGCACATCCTCGAAGCGTACAAGCAGTCTAAATAGCGTCTTGGTGTATTTGCTGGTGAACTCTACAAACGTCTTAAGCTGACAGGATGTGAAGTTAGCCTTTAGATCATTGAGAAGATGGGTATAGTAAGGGGTATTTACTCCCACTTCTATATAGCGCAATTTGCCATTAGCCTTACCAGTAACAATGTTGAAGTGGCGGAAAAGGAATAAATTTGTTTGGCTGACAAGTTCTTCACCATCCTCAACAAAGCGCATAATCTTCCAAAAATTGGCTGTACATATGTTCTCCCATAGTTTTTTGACACTCTTAAGCAGATCGGAATTATTGATTTTTGGGTCACCAAGCATAGACTTGATTTCACTGGACGTAAAGCGCACAACAGCGTCCCCGTGCTCTTTGAGTTTAGCAAAAATGGAGAAGAGTAAATTATTTTCCAGGGCACTTAACTTGCCTAAATTAACCTTGTAAATGTCATTGTGAAGAACTACATTGAGAGGGTTTTTTACTAAAAGTTGTTTGGAGGGAATAGGTTCTATAGAGGTAGAAAATGAGGTTGTAGATTGTGTTTGCATGTCTGATTCATCACGCACTACAAGCTCATTGACAAGGGCATGTAGCCTGTCTATCTGTTCAATTAGATACTGCTTGTCATTGTTCACAACAAAGCCTCTTTTTGTTCAACTAATATCAATTCTACCATAGTATTTCAAATATTAATTTTATCCATGATTAAAGAAGTAAAAAACAATAAAATAAGTGCATAAAATTGCCTAATATAGAGTTTTCCCCAAAGATTTAAAATTATGTAAATTTATAACTAGCCATAGCGGGAAATATAACTAGCCAAGTCGAAAAATTAGCGGGAAATATAACTAGCCAATAGCGGGAAATATAACTAGCCACGCGGGAAATATAACTAGCGAAAACACGTTTTTTCTTTTTTTATGCCAATTTAGACCACAGAAAACCCCCTATACAACGAGGGTCGGCTCGCGCAAGCAAAAACTATTCCTTTTCGAGCCTACAAAGTTAGTGAACAAAGAAAGACAAAGATTCTTACGCGCGTGCGCGCGCGTAGCGCGCAGAGCTTGTTCGAAGCAAGATTTTCCAAAACGAGCATCGTATCTTTAACCTTGCAACTGATACTCCTGCATCGCTCACTGAACTCACTGAAACAAAAGCTATGTGGCTTTTACCCAGTAAAACGACGACTCAAAACCACAATCTGCCCACAATCTACTTCCACAACAAATTAAAAATGCTCAAAATAGCCTCTAGGATTGACGAGAAGCGCAAAGAATAGCCTAGACAATATCTGACATCGTTTTTCAAAAAGATCGCGCTCTACGAGCATTTAAAGCGCATTTATAACGGTACTTAAAACTTTAACTTTGACAATCACAAACTGTGATGTGCCCTCAAGCTGTTACAAAAACCTAGGACATGGAAAAATTCTAATCAAAACCACAATCTGCCCACAATCTACTTCCACAACAAATTAAAAATGCTCAAAATAGCCTCTAGGATTGACGAGAAGCGCAAAGAATAGCCTAGACAATATCTGACATCGTTTTTCAAAAAGATCGCGCTCTACGAGCATTTAAAGCGCATTTATAACGGTACTTAAAACTTTAACTTTGACAATCACAAACTGTGATCCCCTGACTTTAAACTATGGGGAGTGAAGGAATAGTCGTAACTCCAACCTTCGAACTCGAGTCAGTTGTGCGACCCTTTCTATGGTTAACCGTGCCCATATTCACCCCTCCCACTGTCCCTCCTACAGATTCGCTGCCTGAATCAGATCCACCCTTATAACCTCCCATAGTGGCTACATTAGCCAAAGCCCCTCCAACTCCACCTTGCGTATATCCACCCTTAGCCAACCCAGCTGTAGTTACAAGAGGAGCCTTAATTAGGGAAATAGTGCCACTGATAAAATGTCCTGCATCACCTATTGCGCCTTGTGTACCAAAAATGAAATTAATCATGCTTGGGACCTTAGAAACAAGCTTAAGACAGAAAAAAGCACCCAAAGCCATAAATGTCAAATCTAACAAAAAATCCATATAATCTGAAGGTTTAGTGTGTATGGTGCTAAAAATAGATTTCCAAAAACTTTGTTGAGGAAGAGCATCTATGTTCGTGCTCCCCGCTTTAATAAAGCTCAAAATGTTATAATCTAGCAAGGAAACTAGAGTTACAAAAGGGGCGTAGAAAGTTAGGGATACTACCTTTTTAACGTAAGCCCAAGCAAAACCCCTAGTTTGTTGAAAAAAAACCAATGGAATAAAGAGAACATAAAGCGCAAGATAGATACTGATTTCAATGAATGTAAGACAAATGAGGTAAACAATGTTAAAGATGAACAAGGCTTCCAAGATGGCTATAACCAAAATTGCTAGAACAATGGGAAGAACATTAAGAATGGTACTTGTTTTTAAATTTTGAAATGTACGTGTAACTAAATCTCCTGTAGCGTAGAAAATATCAGAAATCAGAGTATCAATAGTTTTATTTTGAACTTGAATAGCATGTGCCTGATCACTTGCCTGATAACCTTCAAGTTTAAGGGTACTCAAAGCGGACATGACTTGATCCGCAGGATACTCAACAAGCATTCTGAAATATGCTTGTGAATCCTTTGGATGTGCAATACTCCAATTGAAAAATGTCAGATAGCCAAGAAACAAACCTGCAACCACGAAGGTTTGGAATTCAAAAAAGTCGCCCTTTTTAAGTTTACTGTACACGAACATCAAAATGAGAATAACCCCAATTGTGTTCCCACTTGTGCGCAACACTTGACTAAGACTATCCGGCAAGAGGAGCATAACGCGATTTATAAAATCTTCAAACAAGCCTATAAACTTCGCATATTGGCTAATCTGTTCCATTGACGCTCCAAATTTACATTTTTAACGCGAAAATGTTACAATGATAACGGAAATATTTTAAGTTATCATGGTATAGAATTGCGGATTAAAGTCTAAAATAGGAGTACAGAGCAAAAAATACCGGTCGGTGCTAGGTGTACGGATACTGGGTATCATTCGAGTGTCATTGCTATCGACCTGAATGAAAAATAGCCAAAGAATGTAGATGAGTTTAGCTAAAGCAAGCTAATTTAACACCTCGGATAGAAGAAAAATCTTTTGAGACACTGTCTTTTGGTACTTTGGATGGCTGTGCCATGTTTTATAAAGCCAAGTTGAGCATGGTAGTGAATATACCACGCTTCTACACGGACTTACTCTACCTATAAAATCACTAACTCGCGTTTTTCAAATTCTATTAGAGTTAACCCATCCCGTGCTTCGATAACTTCTCACCAATGCCTACAATCAATGCCTACGCTAGAGCCCAACTTAGTTTTTTTATGAAAGCATAGAGTGTACCAAACTTTAGTTCCAAAAGCGCGCCTAGAGGACAAATTCAAATGGGTTCTCGATCTTTAAATTGAAACCAACAACCAAAGGCGTGTGGTTTGAAAGTTTAAGATACCACCCCAACTTGTTCCACCAACATCCAAACTCTGCTATCTATCGAGAAAAACCGCGCTCAAACTTTAAACACACTCAGGAAACTATTCAAATCAACAGTCTGCTTATGGAGTTCGTTGGAAGATTTTTGCATGGAATCGTTAATCCTTAATAAATCCTGTACACAAGAAGCGATCTTGTCCCCATTTTCAAGAATGCTTGTGGTGTGTTCATTGATATTATTGATATTATTCAGATTTATGAGGGATTGGTCTACCGCACTGACAATTACAGCAGAGAGATGATTCATATGGTTTTGCATCTCGCTTGAATGTTGGGTTAGAGCTTGCATTAATGAAAGATCGTCTTTTCTCTCTTGATTGATCTTAGCAATGGATTCTAAGATATGTTTGACAATGGATCCGCTTTCTGTAATATTTCTTTGGGTTCTTTCGGCTAAAGCCCGTACTTCATCAGCTACCACTGCAAAACCACGCCCATGTTCGCCTGCCCGTGCGGCTTCTATAGCAGCATTAAGTGCAAGCAAATTTGTTTGATCGGCGATATCTGTGATTGCATCCAGAACGCTTTATATATTTTGCGCCTCTGTAGATAAAGATTGCATTTTTACCACATTATTTTCTTCATTGGCCATATTGCGTTGGACATGTTCATTAATCACAGCTACAGCGCTTTTAGTTTCAGAGACATTTTTTAGTACACTCTCTAAAAGCTCCCTGGTAGAAATGGACACCGCTACGCTTGCGTCTAGTATTTGTCGGCTAGAGTGGCTCAAATCCGTGTTGTTATGGCTAATTTGCTTAATTTGCTTGGAGTTTGAATCTAGATCCACAGAAATAGCGCTCAGAGACTTAGAGATAGCCGTATTATTTTGCACCTCTTTGAAGATTCTTTGTAAAGTATCGCGCATGTATTCTATGAAGACATTTACAGATCTGGTCATCAAACCTATTTCGTCATTAGCCGCAATGCTGATCTTATCAGTAAAAGTTTTGTTGTCTACGATACGCGCTAATGTCTTATTGACCTTTTGTAATCTTTCAAAAATATTACGCACCACCAGGAAAGATAAGATCATCGTAATAATAATCAGTAACACCTCACAGATTACTAAAAATTCAAAGTAATGGGTGTTTTTAGTGATTTCGACCTCAGTAAGCTTCGTGATATGGGTACTGATGCTGTCTTCTACTTGTTTAAGAAGATCAATTTTCTTCGTGATAGTGTTAAACCAAAAGGAAGGCTTAATCCCAAAATTTCCTACAAAGTATTTTTTTATTAGCGCTTTACGCATCTCCTCTACATTTTTAAAGCTAGAATCTTTAGAGACATGTTGAAATAGTGCTACGCTCTGCGCATCCCCAAAGGATAGAAAATATTTTATAAAAACTTCTTGTTTAGCTACAAGAGCGATAAGGTTAGTGTAGTTAGGATCAGCCGGGGTATTTGCAATAAAGATTCTGTTGGCCGTAGCCCGCTCTAACCCGGACATTTCTTTAGCATAAAGAAAACTGATATAGCCCATCACGGCACCAGAGATTTTGGAATTATGGATAATCTTAATGGATTCTAGCACGGTATCGAGAAACATTGCGATGCTCTGCGTAAAATACGCGACCGTGTTATCCACAATTGCCTTTTTATCCTTAGATTCCATAGCGCTACGGATTTGGGGCAATTTGGCTAAAAAATTTAGTCCCTTTTGCAATGCTTGCATATATTCGGTATCCAAACTAGAAGTGGAGTTCAAAAATCTCTTAAGATGTTCTAGATTTGTATCTGTGTGTTGTCTTTGCTCTTGCAACTCGCTGGCAAACTGTATTCCATTGCTAGATAAGAATCCTGCGCTCATCCCGCGCTCTTTTTGCATCTCGTGCACCAGTAAGGACAAGTACTTGGACACTTCTATTTGATGTGCTAAACCTTATTGCGTACCAAGGAGCTATAGGTGGTGTGCAATTGCCAAAACATAAAGGACAATAAAGCAATCATAGGAATGGAAATAATCAAAATAATTTTACTTTGTAGCTTCAGACCATTAAACAAGCACAACAGAAACCCCCAACAAAAAAAGTACTTTAATTAAGATAGGCAAAATTAATTAACACATCCCCCACAACATTAAGTCTTCAGACAAAGCAATGTTTTTATAAATCAATAAAGCCTGCCTACCCCTAAGTGGAACACTTAGCTTTTCAATATACTTAAAATTAAAGTTTTTAGGCGGTTTTTGCGCTACCTGGTTCTCTAACTTTGCCTATGAGGAGTCAATATCAGCCAACTAGAAGTTGACAACATAATTCCAGTAAAGAGATACATTGCGTCTGAAGGTATAAGCTAATTTACTGCCTGCACCACCACACATATAGCTGGTAGGGTGGTTACAACCACTAGTTTCAGTTGCCGTAGATGTCCTTGTAAAGTAAGGGTCATTGATAGTGGGAATGCGTATACCAAACTCAAACCCTTGATGTTTGGTGAAATTGGTGCGAAAACCCATATTGATTATAAACTGTACATAAGTAGGCGAAAACCTATATGTCGCATTAGAATCATCAATATTTTTTATTAATTTGTCAAAATATTGGTTCATGGTTACACAATTTGTTGTGCCTTCTAGTTGCCACCTACAACTAGCATTCCCGGATGGCTTGCCCATTAGCCAAGAGCTTCCTCCAAGCATTACACCAGCAAAAACGCCGAGAGTGCGGTTCTTCTTTTCATAAAAATTGAAGAGTGCATCCAAGCCCACACCATAGAACAAATTGGCAGATGGCTGATTGACATAACTATGACCAAGCCCACCAAGCGAAATACCGCTAAAACTCCCTCCCTGTCCGCTAAATGCACCGTAGTAACGCAATCCAAAACGCTCTTTTTTGCCAAAGAATTGCTTATAGCCAAATTGAATATCTACACCATAGAGGTTGCCATTGTATGAACCGCCCATCACATCTCTACCAACAGACCACTTTCCTTTAAACGCATAAGCTGTGCTACTTAGTGAGTGCGCCCCTGAGAAGTTGGAATATTGAAAGCCACCCTCTACATATCCACCACTGGATTCTCCACTTAAGCTCGCTATACACGCAAACGCACCACAAACTGCCACCGTTTTTCTGATAAGCATCAAGAAACCCTTTATGCACAAAACTTAAGGAACGATCGTATATGTTAAGATGATTCCAAAAAGGCTTATAAAACCACAACTGCGGACATAGGTCCGGTTATTTTTTTTGAACTATCTTAGACCTGCTATCTTAAATTATCTTAAAAAATATTAAATATTTTATGAAGATGCGCTCTTAAGGGAGAGCGGACCTTACAATGTTTCAATGGATTAATTTAGGGTTTAGTGAGTTCTGTATTTTTTAGCTTTGAGGTCTTGGCATTCTTGCTCTAACTCTTCCCTTAACTGCTTTTCTGTGAGGTAGGCGGTGTACTTGGCTTCTAACTGACTTTGGAGTTCTAGGTGGCGGTATTTGTCAAAGACTAGATCATCGCCACAATGCGCGTACCCTTGTGTCTTGTCGGGGTTGTCGGGGTAGTGTCCGCTTGACACACTCCCCGCGCCCAAAGCTAGGGGATTGGAAGTCTCAACAAGGCTCACTCACTAAGTGCGTCTTAACATCTCTCCTCCAAGAGTGGCTTCTCCCACCTATGAATATGAATATTGATACTTGCGTTT
>NZ_FZMF01000079.1 GCF_900197685.1 Helicobacter baculiformis
CTTATCTGCCATCGTAAAGAAATTATCGATGTGGGTGGAGTTGTGGCAATCAATACAACCTGCCTTCATTTCCGCACGCGCCGCTTCAGGACCTTTAGGATTACCTGCTAAAGGATTGCCCTTAGTGAGCTGGTAATTATCCCTGTAAGCATCACTGGCAGTTTCATACCCTCCAGTGCGCAATTGGCTTAAGGGCATAAAGAGATTCCATTTCAAGCGGCGACTCACATTGTGCGTAACCATACCCTTAGAATTGCCACTCATATGGCACGTTGCACAAGTGGGGGCTCTGAAATCGGGCACTTTCCAAGTTCCTGGGGCGGCATCGAAGTTCCATTGATTTCCTTCGGCGTTGAAGATATGCCCGTGCATAGAATTGTTATAAATCTCAATATCGGGGTGATCGGGTCCTAGGTGGCAACTCGCACAAGCGGCAGGCTTTCTAGCCTCTGCTATGCTGAATTTATGCGCGCTGTGGCAACTCGCGCAATTGCCCACTGAGCCATCAGGGAAGGCTGTGCCAATCCCATAAGTGGGCCAAGTTTCTGGGGTAGGTCGTCTATTTTTATCTAACTTGATGATAGAGCCATGGCATTGGATACAACCTGTTGCCTCTGGAGCGTGTTTTAAATCTGGATGCCCCCGACCCTCTACCATCTCCATTAGATCACGCATGCTAGCCTTAGCCCAAACTTGCACAGCTCCCCTAGCATGCCCACTATGTCTAAACTCTGTAGTTTCTTTTTCATGACACTTACTACAGGTATTTGTAGATACCAACACCGAAATAGGGACTTTAGAGCCTTCGTGTCCGTCCATTGTAAGCATGGGACTATCCCTAGTTACTCCGTGGCAATCAATACAAGTTACGCCTGCATGGGCATGCCGACTCATTTTCCAATCAGCGACAATGCCGGGTTGTTTTTTAGCATGGCACTCTACACAACCTTTAGCCTCCGCTTTCATGCCCCTAAAAGTCTTCAGGGGTAATTGCACATCCATTGCGTTATCAATGCTAGTTCCTCCCTGGGTATGTGCGCTTAAAAATCCTAACCCTAGTACCGCACCAAGCATAAAGACCAAGAACGCAAAGGACTTAGTCTTACGAACAACCATGATCGTCTCCTTGTATCAGATTTAATAGCACTATCACTCCTTCGTTTGAGACTTGGCAGGGCGAATCAATTCTTGAATCGCTTCCTTGGGCACATTCTCCATATTTGAGAGTTGGTTTAGGGGAACTTCTTTTCCATCAATGACGAAATCCCTAGGATAGGGTTTGTAATTATCTTTAAGATATTCCCTAAGATGTAATCCTAGGTTTTTATGCCCCACTTCATCCAAATGACATTCCACACATTTTTTTTGGCTAAGTCCCTCAAAGTAATCACGGTGAGGCAGAAAAGATTTCATGTTGGAGGAGGTGGCACGCATCAAATTACTATGACAATGCAAACAGCCCGAATCAAAGACATATTCTGTAGCACGACGGCGATTTCTTTCCCAATCAAGCTTTTTAGGGTCTTTAAAGACATTTCCATAAACATCTTCCATGCCTAAAATTGCTTTACGGACGAAATAATTCAGCACATTATTATGGGGTAGGTGGCAATCCACACATCTAGCCTTAAAGCCTACGGCGTTATTACCTCCATGTCGATCCATGTGATAAGCATTCACTTCAGGAGTCATAATATGACAGATTCCACAAAATTTATCGTCAGCCGTCCACTCGACTGCCTGCACGGTCAACACGCTCAAAAACACCCCCGCTATACAGCCTCCTACAAAAATCCAAAACAAAAGATATTTCTTGATCTTGAGAGTCTCTGCAACGCCCATTATTTCCTCACCATCAACAATCTCAGAATGATTACATAATAAGGTTAACCAAAGAATAAAAGAGATGAAAAAAACCCATGATAGACAAAAAGTCTATCGCTATCGTTTTAATGCCCCTTAAAAATGGGGTACAATGAAAATTGTCTTTTGTTCTAGAACAATGTTAGGATCATCCATGCTATAGGCCTTGATGGTGATGGGCAAAATGCCCCGCTTGGCTTGGGTAACATTGTGTGCCAAATAGGCTTCTTTAGCTTTTTGTAAGGGCATGCGCAAAATCACCACCACCTTGAGTTTACCCTGTGGCTCAATGGTCAGTGTGCCCGTAGGGCGCAAAATGCTCACATTAGGATCATCAATATTAAAAGTGTAGGCGTGCGCTTTATTGCTCGTGTTTTGGAATAAAAAGAGGTAGCTATTGTCTACAAACTGATTGTGCACTGCGTACAACTGCCCTCCATGTGTGATATCGAGAATCATAGGGGCTTTTTTAAGTGTACCCACAACCAATGCGCCCACAACGACCAACAACACCCCCACATAGCCTAAGGTCTTAGCACGCCAAAACTTAACAGGGCTTTGTGTGGCACTTGCCTGACTAGAAGACCAATTGATCAAACTTTTTTTACCCAATTTGCCCATTGTGCTCGTGCATGCATCGACACATTCTAGACAATTGATGCATTCTAGTTGCATGCCCTTGCGGATATCAATATGCGTAGGGCAGACCAACACACAATGATTACAGCTTACGCATTCATTCTTAGGATCGCGCTTTTGGGGTAGAGTAGGGATTTTAGTGTCAGTCTCATCATAGATAGCACCCCCTCGATGGGTGTCATAAATAGGGTTCAAAGTGTGCTCATCAAAAAGCACGCTCTGCACACGCGCATAAGGACACAGATAAATACAAAAGCGTTCCTGCACCCAAGTGATATCTAAAAATACTACCGCACTCAAAGCCATCCAAATGCCTAATAGCAACGCGTGATCTTCAGGATCGCGTAGATAATGCAAGAACTCTAAGGGGGGGACAAAATAAAAAAGCAAGACTGCCATAGACATAATGGGCACAGGGGCAAAGAGAATTAGAGCCAAGATTTTTTTCAATTTATTGGTTATGGTGGGAGGGGTAGGACGCTGTTTGTTAGCAATTTTAGTGCGTAATCCTAAAAGCTTTGTTTCTATTAAGTCGCGCAAAATCGTCCTAAAAATCGTTTGTGGACACCCCCAACCACACCACACCCGCCCTAACATCGAGGTGATAAAGAAGATAAAGATGAACAAAAAAATTACTAAAAGGGGCAATAAATACATCTCTTGAGCACTATAAATTTTGCCCAATAAGTGGATTTGGCGGTGTTCAAAGGAGATTAAAAAAACCTGTCCATCGCCCAAGCGGATAAAAGGCACTATCACCGAAAAAAGACTAATGCACACATACACCCAATAACGCTTCAGGCGTAATGAGCTGTAAAAATGGTTTTTCTTGGAGAGTCCGGGCACGCTCGCCATATTAAGTTCCTTACAAGGATATCAATTATACTAGCAAATTTTACCTAATCAATATGGCACTCAATGGCACATCAGGGCATGATCCTGCGTAAAACTAAAGTGTGAATTTTAACGCTTGGGATATTATTCACTATTGGGCTGTTTTTCGCAAAATAGTACTATAATGGAGTAGACATCGCACTATCGACAAATTTATAATACAGGAGAGATCTCATGGCATTGAATTTGCGCTGGAAGATTATCCTAATTATTTTGGGCTCTTTGTGTACATTGGGTTTGACGCTTGCGTTACTTAGCCACCACATGGAACGCCAAAGTTTTAAAAAGACTATTGAAGCCTTTAATTCGAATGCCCTAGTTAAGCGCGAGCTAGTGATTAAGCATGATGTTTTTTTAATTGTTTCTGGCATTGCGGAGTATTTTAGCCAACACTCTAAAGAGACCGCTTTGCAAATGACCAAACAATACTTTAAGCGCATCAACGAATCTAAGGGGCGCGCCTATGTGCTTGCGCTCACGAAAGAGGGGGTTTTATTTTTTGACAACATTCACACTAATTTAATAGGGCAGAATGTTTTGGGCGTTCAAGATGGGCATGGTAACCACTATTTCCAAGAGTTTATTCAACGCGCACTTAATAATCCTAAGGGCGATTTTTACCGCTGTCATCTCAAACGCCCCCACCCAGAACGCATAACAGAAGACTGCGTGAGCTACACCTACTATGATCCCGTGAGCGGTTTAGTGATCGTAGCAGTGAGCTATATCAACAGCATTTACAAGACAATGGAAAAGGCTGAAAGACGCGCCTATGTCTTGGCTAATCAGAACTTCCGTACGCTTTTATACACTACACTCTTTGCCACTTTATGTATTATTGTGATCGCTTTCATACTTAACCATGTGTGGATTGTCAAACGCTTAGGGGCTAGAAACAGCAA
>NZ_FZMF01000078.1 GCF_900197685.1 Helicobacter baculiformis
TCTGCTTATGGTGTTCTAAATCCTGCCACAATGTAACATGCACATGCGCGCATAAAGTCTTTAAACTCGTTCTCTTCATTATATTCCCTTGATTATTCCCTTGATTATTCCCTTGATTATTCCCTTGATTATTCCCTTGATTATTCACATGCGCCCCTCCGCATGCTTTGGCTAGATAGCAAATATCCAAGTCGCAATCAAGGGGCAAAGCTACAATCTTGACTAAACTTAGAACTCTTGCCCCTTAAGGGGGGGTGTGGTAGGATGAGGGGTAGCGGTGTGGGTCGGTGCGTGGGAGACACTAGGTTTAGGGCTTAGGGAGGTCTCCGCTATCTTTGGATAGTCCGCATATTCACCCGCGAAGTGTTTGTTATTCTCAAGCTCCCCATATTCTTTATAGATTGTCTTTAATTTTAATTCGTTCTTTTTAGTGCTAATGGTTTCTACCACCACCACATAGCCATTAACCTGCTTGCCACTGATCAAAACCTTTTGATGGTATTTGTCTGTATCAACTACAGCCTTATCTGCATTATTTACAATATCCTCATAATGAATAATGTCGTCTCTTGTTACTGCGGGTTGTTGCCCTTTTTTGACTAAGATCGCCCCCTCTCCATGCCGTCTTTCAATATGCTTTAACGCATCGCCATTAAAAGTAATCTTTACGGGGTATTTGCTATCAAAGCCCAATTCTTGCATCAAGCCTTTATCTTGGGGGGCAAAATCCCCCATCCACACCTTACTATTAGTCCTTTTGACCTCCTCTAAAAACTCCTCTGTGATCTCTTCAGGCTTGGGGGCTCTTTCTCCACCACCTTAAAATCTTGCAACACCCACCTTTTAGGCTGGCTGGGGTCATTGTTATTGCTCCAATCAATGCGGGCTTTAAAGTCCCATGTTTTGCCATTATAGTCGTCTCTTAGGCTAAGCTCAATACTATTGTTATCAAGGCGGGTAAAATCCCCCTTCTTAATGGTGCGGTCAATGGCGTCAGCCACATGCGTATTACGCCACTTCCTAAAGTCCTTCTTAGCGCGTATTTCAGCCTCTCTACCCACGGGCGTTAAAAACTCTTGGGGCTGTTTTTTAAAGGCATCTAAACCTAGGGCTAAATTGTCATGGTATATGTTAAGGGTGCTTGTAAGCTCTGAATCTGCCACCCCGATGTTGTAATGTTGTGTCCAAACATCAATCCCCCCAATCTCAGGGCGTGTATAAGCGTGTGCGATCTGCCCATCCATCATCGTACGCTCATACATCAAGGCTAATAAGCCCTCCTTCCCCTTGTTGCGGTATCTGGAATAATTCTTGCCAAAGCTTTTATTAATGGGGTCAGTGGGGCTAATAAAGGGCAATTCATTTTTAGCTTCTTCTTGTGCTAACCACGCTTCATATCTAGCTTGATCTTCTGCTTTTTGCTTTTCATAAAGCGGCAATCTCCTTAGCTTGGGCTTCTTCTTTAGCCTTCTCCCAAGCCCTAACCTCTTTAGCCGTAAGGGCTTTTTGATCCTTGCTAAGAGTGATATAATCTTGCTTGGCAAGTTCTAACCCTAGTGCGTTGTTCTTCTCAACCGCAAAATACTTCTTATCACGCCCTACTGCGACCTCCAAAAAGTCCATATCCTGCCCCTGCCATGCCTCTATACGTTTAAAAAAGCGAATAGAGTTACCCGTATCAAAGACTAGATCAGGGTTCGCAAATGTTTCTTTTACATAGGGTAATTCTTCATTTTTGACAAAGATGTACCACTTGCTCAGCTCGTTAGTGGGGGGAGTTGGGGTAAGCTGAATGCCTTTTTTAAAGACAGGCTTTAAAGCTTCTTGGATGTCCTTAGGTATTTGGGGGCTAAAGGGTGTTGCCATGTCCTTTGAGCCTGTGATGATCTCCCATTGTGTGGCTAACTCTTGAACTTCTTTGTCTTGCCCTTTAAGGGGGGGTGTGGTAGAGTTAGCTTTAGGGTTTGAGGGCAGAGTCTCGCCCTCAGTAAAGCCTTTAGAGTCGATAATCTTTAAGGCTTCCCGCTCATCTTTGTAAGCCGTTATCACCCATTTATTCTTAGTGGGTTCGCCCATCCAATTTTGCCTTAAACCTACCCTAAACAAATTCCCATCTTTGGTATATTTAATCGTTGCACTTGTGTTTTCTTGCGCCTTAAATTCTCCTTTGTTGATGATTTCGTCTAAGCCATTAGCTAACTTCTCTAAGGGCGTGTTGCCTGCAAACCCCTTAAAATCCTCAATATGCTTTTCTACAATCTTAGATAACCCTAAGCCTCTAGCCTCTTTGCCTTTACCCTCCACACTCCCCCACACAAGATCAATATACCCCAAGTCTTCCCTATAGAACGCCCCTGCCACTTGCCCGCGTTGTTCTTCTAAGAGCTTTGCCACCGCTTGAGCCCCCTTAAGCTCAAACTCTTTAAAGTGTTCCCCAAAAGCAGGGTTGGGGGTGATCTTAAGGGGAGTGTAGAGTATCG
>NZ_FZMF01000017.1 GCF_900197685.1 Helicobacter baculiformis
GAGCGCGGGGAGTATGTCAAATTGCACTTGCGCGCTCAAGCCCATCAAGCGCTTATTTTGCGCGTCGCTGAGGGCGTAGTAACGTAACCTTTTTGACATTCAGCATACCATATTAAAGCTATCTTGAATGGATAGACCTATTTAAAGGGATGCTTGGTTTATCAAAAGGAATCTATATAGCTCTTATGGAGTGGAGTTCTTCCTAAACGCATTCTAACAAGCTTTCATGCTAGCATAGGCATATTTTCTATGAAAATGAAACTGATAGTCCTAGAAAGGTTGGTGTTATTTTATGAGGGCGCGTATCTTTGTATGTTTTTTGGCAACCTTTGTAGCCAATGGTTTAGCACGTTTTGGATATGTAGTGTTGATCCCTTTGCTCATTCTCTCAGGAAAACTTAGTCAAACCCAAAGTATTCAACTAGGTATTGCTGTTATGGTAGGCTATATCTTTGGGAGCGCTACACTTAACTTTTTGCAAAAATATATTTCTTTAGAAGGTATTGCTAAAATCAGCTTTTTGGTGGTAGCCTTGAGTTTTTTTGCCTGTTGTTTTAATGCTCTGCCCTTTGCTTGGGCATGGGTGTGGCGTTTTTTAGCAGGCATCGCTTCGGCATGCTTAATGGTGCTCTCCGCACCTCTTTGCTTATCCTTTGTGCGTGAACGATCGCGCTCACTGGTAAATGGCTTGATTTTTAGTGGGATTGGGATCGGGGTGGTCTTTAGCGGATTCATTTTGCCCCATTTCGCCCATGCGATCGATTGGGCATGGATTTTTCTAGGTGTGATCAGTTTGTTAGCTTTTTTAATTGCCTGCACTTCTTTAAAAACTTTATATCCCCCTAGAAAAACTATCGAGGAGGAAAAGGCTTTCAAGATCCACTATTTTTTTGCTTTGCTATTAATCTCTGTCGTGCTCAATGCTATTGGCTACCTGCCTCATACGCTGTTTTGGGTGGATTACTTAGTACGCTTTTTGCATTTCAGTAATGCAAGCGCAGGCACATCATGGGCATTTTTTGGCTTTGGTGCGGCACTAGGCACGATTCTAAGTGCTTCACTGGCACAATGGCTGGGCTTGAAAAACGCCTCTAGCATCGTGTTATTACTTAAAACTCTCTCTTGTGTTATTGCTGCCTTTTCCACCCATCTCTTTTGGCTCGATCTCTCTATTTTTTTGATGGGCTTTGGCACTACAGGGAATTTAACCCTTACAAGCACCATGGCATTTCACATCATGGGTAAGGCTCATTTCGTGCAAGCTTCTAGTGTAGTTACTATGAGCTTTGGGATTTTCCAAGCCCTCTTTTCTTTTATCTTCACTTTAGCTTTGGGACATTTGAGTTTTTATGCCATGTTTCTTCTCTGTGGAACTGCGCTGCTTATCAGCTATCTAGTGCTGCTTCCCATTCCTAGAACTTCTTTTCAGAATACCTAGAAAACCTTTGTAAAGCCTCCAAACGCCAAGAATGTTTGGAGTCTCTAGGATTCGTGTTGCTTGCACTCAGTTCCTAAGCATCGTAGACAAGGCAGTTCAAAAACCTTTAATGCACGCTCTAAACCTAATTCTATACCCATTCGGTCAAAAAGGCTTCCCTAAGAGCCAAAAATTAATAGATACTCAGATGGCCACAGAACACTACAAAAGGCTTACCAAGACACCGATTTGTTGCTGCCCAACTTAGAAATGGGAAATTCACGACTCCATACCTCTAGTCCATTTTTGATACTAGTCAAAGACAAAATAAAGATGTAATCGATGCGCTGCTTACTCGAGCTCACGCGGGCATTTCTTTGAATCACCTTACCACTCAAAGAAAGATCGGGAGCACGCAAAGTCCCCTTTTCTTGGGTAGTTTCTTGGTTAAATTCCTCATTATTGCGAAGTTGGCGCGCCTTATTAATCATCGCGTCTTCACTACCTCCACTCCCTGCAATCGCCCTTGTAACATAAAATTTGCCATGTACTTGATCCTTGAGAGTCTGCAACACAAGTTGACTGAGCTGCTGTGTATCAAAATGTTGCATAGTGTCATTAATAATATCAGAAACAGCAATCACTTTAGAGCCTTTGAGATTTTGAACATCCTCACTAGCCAACATGGATTTTACCGCCGTCTTGGCAGCATCTTCGATATCATGGTAATCCAAACCTGCTGTGGCATATTTCTTAGAATCCTGATCTTGCTGTGAAATGTAGCTGACACCGCTTCCACACCCGGTAAGTATTAATACCCCAGCCATGCACGATGCCAATATATGCTTATTAAAAATAGCTCTACGAGATACCTGAATCACACTCTCTCCTATCGTATTATTTTGATTCTAATCACCCGCCGGGGTTAATTTTTCTTTGGAAGAAGATTTCGTTGTTGATTGACTTGACCCTTCCGTTATGCGGGCACTTTTGGCGAGTTCCACATCCATATCTACCAGGGCATACACTTTACCTTGCGCTACCCATTCAGCCTGTATTCTTGTTCCCTGAAGCTCTACACGCGCCTTTTGGGTAAATTCCTTCTTGCGGGTTTTAAGTACAAAGTCCGCCAGTTTAGCACGAGCCTCTGTGCTGGCAATATCCAAGGCACTATCTACATCGCCTTCAAAAACATCCGCCATCCCGCAAGCTAACACCTTACCTTGCTGAGACTTAGCCGGGGTAGCACACTGGGCAACCCAACTAGGAACCCCTCCACAACTGCACAAAAAAAAACACAAGACGAGCAAAGCCCCTGTTCTGTGCATTTATTACTTAGACTTCAAGCCTAGTTCAGCGCGGATTTTATAAACTATATCCTCATCCAAGCCCACTAAAACCCATACTTTGTCCTTGCCTACCCATCTAGCCAGTTGCTTAGTGGCGACAAGCTCGCGATCAACCTTTAAATTAATAGTGGCGCTGCTGTTTTTATCAAGCGTTTTACCACTCCTAGAGGTCATATTTTGCACATCTTTAATAAGTTCACTCTTAAGGTTAGTCGCTAGATTTGCCCTCGCCTTTGCTGCAGCTTGTTCAGTTGCATAACTCACATCTCCATTCAGAATATCGTCTTCACCGCGCCCTAAAAATGTAGAACTATACTCCTTGTCATGCATTTTGACTTCACTAAGATCTCCATCAACCCACTTAGGCGCGCCTTTAGTCTGAGCGCGGTATTCCTTATTTTCCTTGCTCACACCCGACTGGGGTTCTTGCTTACATCCAAAAACAGCTAGAGCAACTGCCACACTACCCGTTACCAAAGCCCATCTAAATTTTCTAGAAACCATTACAAAAACTCCTTCCCGTAAAGCTTAATATGACAAAAAGTCTACCATGCGCTACCCTAAGCCACTCTTAAAGACTTTCTCACACTCTAAAAGGGTTCTCTACAACTTTTTTACGATCTACAACATAGGGGATAAGTGCCATGTGCCGTGCACGTTTGATCGCCACTTCTACACGCTCTTGCCATTTCTTGCTATTGCCTGTCAAACGTCTAGGCATGATCTTGTAACGTTCAGACAATGAATAGCGAAGCAGCTCTAAATCCTTATAGTCGATAAACTCGATTTTAGCCTCTGTATACTTACAATAGCGCTTAGAATATCTCTTTTTTTCCATTACAATCCTTTTTTCTTAAAATGGCATATCATCATCAATACTGATTTCCGGAACCTGCTCGGGCTCTTTAGTGAGCGGTGTACCCAAATTCCTACCCCCGTAAGAATTACTCTGATTCCACTCATTTCCCGCCTGACTCTCGCGCTTAGAATCAAGCATGACCAAATTTTCAGCAACTACACTATGCTTACTCCTTTTATTGCCATACTGATCGCTCCAAGTCTCAAACTTCAAACGCCCTTCAATCAAGACCTTAGAACCTTTATGAAGATATTGACTTGCTATCTCGGCGGTGCGCCCCCACAGATCCACATCAACAAAACAGGTCTCCTCGCTTTTGCTCCCATCTTGGCGCTTGTAAACATGGTTAGTTGCGATGCCGACCTTCCCCACAGCACTTCCATTTGGCGTATGGCGCAGTTCTACATCGCGGGTAAAATGCCCTATCAAAGTAACCTTGTTATACATCGCTCTCTCTAGACTCTACAGATGCACCGGGCGGTTGCGTCTCTTGACTTTCTTTGAGTCGGGGTTGTTTCGCTTCTACACCAGGCTTTTTTAAAGCACGATCAATCAAGGTCTGCCATGCTTTCTGTTCCTTTTTACTTTCGTATTTTAGAATGATGAAGCGCAGAACATCCTCATTAATGCGGTACAATCTCTCTAGTTCCAAAACGACCTCCGCTTGCGCCTTAAAGTAAATGACAAAATAATAACCGCGCTTCTGCTTTTTGATTTCATAGGCGAGTTGCCTATGCCCCATGTCTAGAGTGGCTTCTATTACGCCCTCATGTTTAGTAATCACATCTTGATAAAACGCCAACTTGCTTTTAATTTCCTCCTCCACCATAGTAGGTTTGAGAATAAACATCGTCTCATAGTGCTTCAAAATATCTCCTTTTGGATTGTGCCCTTCTGCTATACAAAAAGAGCAAGGCTCGAGCCCGCCATTCTAACTAAGGTAATCTTGTATTTCAATTAAAAAGTGCCACCCTGCTTGCACGTTGCCCTGTATGCTTTGCACATGCCATGCCCTAAGCGCTTCAAAAATACGCCGCGTATCCTTAAGTTGCGTGGCGCGTTTTGTTAGTTGCGCCACCACCCCCTGCGGAGGGTTGAAGCCTAAAATTTCTTTGGCTTGAATATTTCCATGAATTTTTAAGTAGGAAGCAAAAAGGAATAGCTGATAAAAGTAACGCCCCAAAGCACGCACTAATTCAGGTCCATCACCCCCCTCAGATTGCAAACGTCCAAAGACTTGTAAACTCTGCGCCCTATCCTTAAAAAGCGCTTCAATGAGCTGTTCTACATCAACAGACCCGGACCCCTCATAAACCTGTCGCTTAATATCCTGGATCTCTATGCGATGATCCAATAATGCGAGTTTCTCTAACTCTGCACATGCTATGCTTATGTCATAGTTGAGGAGCTCTAGCAAGAAATGTAGAGCTTGTGTGTCTATCTGCAGGGATAGGGTTTGAGCTTTTTTTTGGAGTAGAGCCGACAACTCAGTATGGCTGGGCATGAAAAAACGCACGTCTACAATCGCCTTATCGAGTTTTGGATGTTTGAGTTGCGCGCCAAATTGCTTAGCCTCTTGGATATAAGCACTTTTATTTTTGTTGGAATAAAAACCAATGATAAGTGCATTTTTAGGGTGTGCAACCAACACCTCTAAAAGCGCGTAGCTTTCTTTTGCACTCAATTTTTTATCCAGTTTCAAAAGCACTACGCTACCCTCACCAAAGAGTGAATCCTGACTCAAGCTTTCTACAACTGCATTAAAACTGTAATCATTAAAATAATAGCTACATTTTTGCGCTTGGGGGTAACGCTGGGCAATCTGTTTAGCATAGTGATCGATGTAGAATACGCATTCGCCATAGAGCAACGCCACGCGCGGGGTGGCATGCTCTAAATAGCTCAAAAACTCCTTGTGATACAAATGCCCTAAGCCTTAGGGGCGATCATGTTAGCCGGATTGACGAATTTGTCAAAGTCTTGTGCGCTCACAAGCCCTAATTCTAGAGCGGATTCTTTGAGGCTAATGTGTTTTTTATGGGCGTTTTTAGCCACCTTAGCGGCGTTTTCATAGCCGATATGGGGATTGAGCGCGGTTACCAACATTAAAGAGTGGTGCAGGTAATGATCGATCTTTTCTTTATTGGGCGCGATCCCCACCGCGCAATGGGCGTTAAAGCTCTCCATGCCATCAGCGAGCAATTCTAAACTTTGCAAGAAATTATAGATGATCACGGGTTTAAAGACATTGAGTTCAAAATTGCCCTGAGAAGCCGCAAAACCAATCGCCGCGTCATTGCCCATCACCTGCACAGCGACCATCGTCAACGCCTCGCATTGGGTGGGGTTGACCTTGCCAGGCATTATAGAGCTCCCCGGTTCATTCTCAGGGATAGCAAGTTCGCCCAAACCACAGCGCGGACCACTAGCCAGCCATCTAATGTCATTGGCAATTTTCATCAGATTGGCTGCTAGCCCTTTGAGCGCGCCGTGCGCAAAGACAAGCCCATCATGACTAGTTAAAGCATGAAATTTATTGGGCGCGCTTTTAAAGGGGTAGCCGGTAAGTTGGCTTAGTGTAGCGGCGACTTTTTCAGAGAGTTGTGGGTGCGCGTTTAGCCCTGTACCCACAGCTGTACCCCCAATGGCTAGCTCGCTTAAATACTCCAAACTCTGTAAAATTTGCGCCTTAGAATGCTCAAGCATGCTCACATACCCGCTAAACTCTTGCCCCAAAGTAAGAGGAGTTGCGTCCTGTAAGTGGGTGCGCCCGATTTTAATGAGGTCTTTAAATTCTTGGCTTTCGGCTTGCAAAGTGGCGTGCAGTTTATCTAGCGCGGGCAAAAGGGTTTTATGCAGTTCGAGCACGCTCACAATGTGCATCGCAGTGGGGAAGGTGTCGTTAGAGCTTTGAGACATGTTGACATGGTCATTAGGGTGGATCAGCTTCTCTTTTCTAAAATCTCCGCCTAAAATCTCGGTGGCGCGGTTGGCGATCACCTCATTGACATTCATATTAGTCTGAGTCCCGCTCCCGGTTTGCCAAATGGCTAGGGGGAACATGTCGGCTAATTTGCCCGCGATCACCTCATCGCAGGCTTGTACAATTGCTTGGGATTTTTGTGCGTCCAATTTACCCAACTGCGCATTCACCAGCGCTACAGAACGCTTTAATTTGGCAAAAGCTCTAATGAGCGCGGGGGGCATCTTTTCTGTACCAATTTTGAAGTTTTCAAAACTTCTTTGGGTTTGCGCGCCCCAATACTTACTATCTTCTACCTTGACTTCCCCCATAGTGTCGTGTTCAACGCGATAAGACATGTTATCCCTTTGGTAATATGGTGTAAAAATTTTAACACGCCAAACTTTAATTTCCACAAATAATCCACAGAAATACACTATCATAGCCCCATCTTAATTCAAAGGAGTTTGATGAAAAAATGGCATGTATTGGCGCTGGCATGCGCCTTGAGTTTGGGGAGTTTACAGGCATGGGATTTGAAGATTGTGGCTAAAGAAATTGGAGCTAAGGGGACGAAAGCGCTTTTAAGGGACCAAAAACCTGCAGGTGATGACAAAGTAACGGCACTTTTGAAGTCCGATCAAAAACTATCAAGCGGAGACAACCATTTTACCTTAACGCCTACCCTGCATGGCAAAGCTCTTGAGAAAGCACGCATTGAGCTTAAGTTTAGCATGCCTGAAATGCCGGGCATGCCTGCCATGCATGAAAAGGCCCAAGTAAAAGAAAAAGAGGGAGTGTATAATGCCCAAGTAAATCTGCCCATGGTTGGCACATGGCAAATAAAATTAGAAATCAAGACCAAAGAGGGCAAGCTCTACAAAGGTAAGGGCAGTATCGATCTATGAGGTTAAGGGTTTTGATCTGGGGGGTGCTTTTTGCCTTCGGGGGCTTACAAGCGTGGCATCAAGAAGCTAGTTTAGAGTCTGTGAGTGTGAGCCCCCCTAGCGCACCCAAACGCCTAGACCTGCCCAGCATTTACAACAAATTTTTGCACAAGAACGCCAAGATCGCTAGCTTGCAAGCCCAAATTGAGAGCTTGCGCGCCCAGGCTAAAGCCAGCGCGCGCTGGGATAACCCGATTTTGTATGTGGGCTATAACAACGCCGATGTGTTCAATTTCTTTATCCTTGATTCTAGTTTTATGCAGAGTATTAGCGTAGGGATTAGTCAAAAATTTGATGTGAATGCTAAGAGGCACACCCAAGCCCAAGTGGTGGACTTAGAGCGCCAAAAAAAGCTCTTAGAGTTGCAAAAACTCAAGCAAGAGATCGCCATAGGGGTGCTCACCAACGCGATCCAAGTCTATAAAAACACCCAAAAGCTAGCCTTGCTCAAAGAAGCCTTAAATAACCTAGAAAACCTGCTCTATAACGCCCAACATGCGAGCAACCCGGATTTAATCGCCATTGCCAAAATTGAAGTGCTCAAATCCCAGCTAGAGATCAAACAAAACGATTTGCAAGACGCGCTAGAAGACAATAAGATCAACATTAGCGAACTCACTTTTAGCCAAAGCGATCTGCTTTCTCTAGCGCCCCAGCGCATGGCTTTAGACAATACACAAGAATTGCAAAGCATCATGGCGAGCAATTACGACATCAAAATCGCGCGCTTGCAAGACGCTCAGGCGCGTAAAAACATCACACTAGCTAAAAAGAGTTTTTTAGAAGACATCAATGTGACGGCTAACTACCTCTTTAGAAAGCGCATTTTTGACATGTTCACCATTGGGGTAGCCATCCCCCTGCCCATTTATGGCAAACAGAACAACACTCTCCAGCAGCGCAAACAAGAGCACTTAGTCGCGCTGAATAATATTGACAACACCATTAACCAAGTGCGCCACCGCGCTAAGAAATTGTTTAAAAAAATGACGCAACTCCAAAAAAATCTCTCCAGCATAGAGACCATTTTAAAGGCAAGCGGGCGCATTGTACATATCTATGAAAAGAATTTGATCTCTGCTAGCGGGGATTACAATAGTTATTACAACGCCTTTAACGATGCGATCAACATCAAGCTCTCTAAAATTGACACCCTTAGCGAGCTCAATATTACCTATTTGGCGTTAGAAAATCTAAAGGGGCTTTGATGAGAGTTATCGGGCTATGTATGGCGTTGCTAGGCGCGCTATGGGGGGCACAGAGCACTATTAAGGTTACCCTTAAAGAGATCGCCCCCTTTAGGCAGTATTACGCCACCTTGCAGGCAGATGAAAAGAGGGTTTATTCTTATAACTTGCGCTTTGATGGCTTTATTGAAAAACTCTATGCTAATCAAACTTATAAGCCTATCAAGGCGGGGCAAAAACTCTTTAGTGTGTATGCGCCCGCGCTCATAGGGGTGCAAAGCGAATTGCTCTCAGCCCTGCATTTTAACAAACAGGTAGAAGAGATCAAAGAAAAATTACGCCTACTGGGGGTGGGTGAGGGGGAGATTAGCAGTATCATTAAGGATAGAAAAATCCATAACCGCATTCCCATGCGCTCCCAGTTTAATGGGGTGATCTTTGCTAAGAATGTCCAAGAGGGGGGCTTTGTCAAGAGCGGGGCGACTCTCTATGAAATTGTGGATTTGAGCGCGCTCTATGTGATCGCCCAAGTCAATCAAGAGGATTTAGATTTTGTGCGCCATATGGACAAAGCGCGCGCGCGCATAGAGGGCATAGAAGGGGATTTTAGCCTAGAATTGGACAATATCAACCCCCTCATCAACCCCCAAACCAAAATGTTGCAAGTGCGCTTTTTGCTCAAAAACCCGCAAAATCTCTTTTTCCCCAACATGTTTGCTAAGGTAACTCTGTATCAAAAAGCTCAAAAAGGCTTAGTCTTGCCCAAAGAGGCGGTGTTGGTCAAAAATGATAAAACCATAGTCTTCAAAAAAGAGGACAACGAGTTTGAGATCACAGAGGTCAAGGTCAAGCGCAATAGCGATGGGAGTTACACCATTTTAGAGGGGCTAGCTCAAGGCGATGAGGTGGCTAAGAACGCGCTCTTCATCTTAGATGCCGATGCGATCAACAATGGGGATGAGTGATGATCAATGCGATCATTTCATGGAGTTTAAAAAATAAGCTCATTGTCATCTTAGCGGTGGTGTTGCTCTTCTTGCTCTCCTTATGGGCGATGAAAAACACCCGCCTAGACGCTCTGCCCGATCTCTCCCCCACCCAGGTGGTCGTGCAGGTGAGCTATCCTAACCAAAGCCCCCAAGTGGTGCAAGAACAGGCGGTCTATCCCTTGGTGGCTAATTTTATGGGGATTGCCGACATTGAAACCGTGCGCGGGATTTCTAGCTATGAAACCGGCTTGATTTACATCATCTTTAAAGACAAGGTAGATTTATACTTTGCGCGCGATCGCGTCTCTGAGCAGATGGCGCGCGTGCGCCTACCCTCTGAGGTCAAGGTAGAGATGGGCAGCGATGCGACCTCTATTGGCTGGGCGTATCAATACGCGCTCAAAAGCAAAACTAAGAATCTAGCCGAGCTAAAGACCTTGCAAGATTTCTATTTTCGCTACGCCCTGTTGGGGGTGGATGGGGTGAGTGAGGTCGCCAGTATTGGGGGTTTTGAGAAAAACTATGAAGTTACGCTGAATAATGACGCGTTGGTGCAATACGATTTGAGTGTGGCAGATGTGGTGCAAGCCATCAAAAAATCCAACGCGGACATGGGCGGGGGGGTGATCTTAGAAAATGGCTTTGAGAAGATCATCCACGCGCAAGGCTACACCAAGAGCTTAAAAGATTTGGGGGAGATTGTGCTCAAAACCCCCAATCTCACCCCCATTAAGCTTAAAGACATCGCCACACTCAACTTAACCCCCAAGCCGCGCCGCTCGGTGGCAAATCTCAATGGCACGGACGAAGTGGTGGGCGGGGTGGTGATGGTGCGCTACCATGCCGACACCTATAGCATTTTAGAGCGTATTAAAGAAAAGATCGCCACTTTGCAAGAGAGTAACCCGGATGTGCAGATCGTGCCCGTCTATGATCGTAGCGAACTCATTGAAAAGGGGGTGGCTAATCTCATCCACACACTCATAGAAGAAAGTGTCATCGTCTTAGTCATCATCGCACTCTTCTTATTGCACCTACGAAGCGCGCTAGTGGTGATCATCACTCTGCCCTTATGTGTGTGCTTGAGCTTTTTGCTGATGCACTTTTTTAATATTGAGGCGAGCATTATGAGCTTGGGGGGGATTGCTATTGCCATTGGGGCGATGGTGGATGCGGCGATCGTGATGGTAGAAAACGCGCATAAGTATTTGCAACACACCAATATGCAAGACGAGCAAGCGCGCCAAAGTGCGATCATCAAGGGCGTGCAACAAGTTGGACCAGCGATCTTCTTTGCCCTGATGATCATTGTGGTCTCCTTCTTGCCCATTTTCAACTTGAGCGGGCAAGAAGAGCGGCTTTTCTCCCCCCTAGCTTATACTAAAACCTTTGCGATGTTGATTGGGGCTCTGCTTTCTATTAGCATCGTGCCCATTTTGATGATCTTTCTCATCAAGGGTAAAATCCGCGAGGAGGCTAAAAACCCCATCAACGCGTTCTTTATTGCTATTTATGGGGCTTGTCTCTCCTTTGTGTTGCGCTTTAGATTTCTCTTTTTAGCCCTAAGCGTGCTAGGCTTAGGGGGGCTTTACTTTGCCTACAAAAAGCTCAACTGGGAGTTTATCCCGGCCATCAATGAGGGCGTGGTGATGTACATGCCCGTAACCACGAATGCGGTAGGCATTGACACGGCTAAAACATATTTAGAAAAAACTAACGCCATTATCAAAAGCCTAGATGAGGTCAAACAGGTCTTTGGCAAAGCCGGGCGGGCAAATACCAGCACCGATCCGGCCGCACTCTCCATGCTAGAAACCTATATTGAGCTCAAGCCTAGATCGGAGTGGAAGGAGCAAATCACTTACAAACAACTTAGAGAAAAGCTTGAGCACGCCCTGCAGGTGAAAGGCTTAGTCAATTCTTGGACCTACCCCATTCGCGGGCGCATTGACATGCTCTTAACCGGGATTCGCACCCCCTTAGGCATTAAACTCTATGGCAAAGACCCCGCCCTCTTGCAAAACCTAGCCATTAGCATGGAGCAACAACTCAAAAATCTCCCCGAGTCGCTCTCTGTCTTTGCAGAGAAGTCTAATAATGGCTACTATCTCAATGTGGATTTGCGCCCTGAAAAGCTCGCTGAATACAATATCACTAAGCAGAATGTGCTAGATATGGTGAATTTTGGCATGGGAGGTTCTGCCATTAGCACCCTTTTAGACGGGGTGGAGAGTTACCCTATTTCTGTGCGCTTGAAAGATGTAGAGCGTAACAATATTGAGAGTTTAGAAAATCTTTACATCAAAACCCCCTATAGCTTTGTGCCTTTGCGCACCTTTGCACATATCTATTATGAAAACGCCCCGGCGGTGCTCAAAAGTGAAAAGGGGCTAGGGGTGCATTTTATTTACATTGTGCCTAAAAATGGGGTGAGTTCAGAGACCTACCGCCAAGCCGCGCTCAAAGCCTTAGAGAATTTTAAACTCCCTAGCGGGTATTACTACGAATTTTCAGGGGAGAGCCAGTATTTAGATGAAGCCTTTGCGACCCTGCGCTACATCGTGCCCTTGAGTATCTTTGTGATCTTTATTCTCATCGTCTTTGCGCTTAAAAACACCACTAACTCTCTGCTTTGTTTTCTCACCCTCCCCTTTGCCTTTTTGGGGGGGTTGGTGTTCATGCAGATCATGGGGCTTAATTTGAGTATCGCCGCGTTGGTGGGCTTTTTAGCCCTCTTGGGTGTCGCCTCTGAAACCGCGATTGTGATGATTATCTATTTGGAGGACGCTTACCAACACTTTTTAAAGCAGGGCGATCACACCCGCGCTAGACTCAAAGAAGCGATCATGCACGGGGCGGTGCAACGCGTGCGCCCCAAATTGATGACCTTTTTTAGTATCTTGGTCTCTCTCATCCCTATCATGTATTCGCACGGGGTAGGCTCTGAAATCATGCACGCCATTGCCGCCCCCATGCTAGGGGGGATGATCACTAGCGTGGTGCTCACTCTCTTTATCATCCCCAGCGCGTATTTTGTGATCAAGAACACGACCCTAAAGGCTTAGGCTAAAATTAGGGCATTAGAAAAAGTGCTTTGGTTTAATGTTGTTGCTGGCTTTATGCCCCCTTGAGGGCTTGCAGGGGTTTTTAAACAGGCCGGCCGCGCGTAATTGTTTTACAAGTCTTGCAAGGTTATATGGCGGAGAATGCTAACTCCATTCAAAGCTTTAACTAGCCAATTAGACAAATTCTTACAAAGAGATGCCAGCTTTCAAATCGCCTTTATGGGCATAATCAAGACGGGCAAATCCATTTGATCAACGCCACCATGCTACAAAAAGAGTATGCGAGTGTGGATACCAACTCCAAAACCACTGCACTCGCTAGTTTAATACAGACCTAAGCCCCTTGCCACCATTAGTTTTTACAAGACTTGAAGAGTGGGAACAAATCTTGGCGAACACAGCGGAGCAAGGACAATTTTCTCAATGAATATTATAAATCCGACACCAATTAAGAAAAACACCAGTGGTTAAACAAGCCTAGAATGAGCGAATCTCTCAGCAAAAAATATTTAGCTAAATACCTTACTTCTAAGTCGAGCGCGCATTTTTGTCAAAGAAGTTACCATTGAGTTCCCCAAGTTACCTTATGATAATATTGTTTCATTGCATCAGCAACTTTGCTATCCATAGGTTCTAAGCTTGCTTGGCATTGTTGCACATAGTCTTGAATAGCTGTATGTTGTTCTGCCTCTAATGGATGTCCCAATACGGCTTTGACACTGAGTTGTAAGCCCAAATCTTGCATGTGCTTGTTGCCATGCACTTGTTCTAGGGCATCGTTAATGAGATTAAGATGCTCTTGGGTGAGCTTGCTGGGCTGCTTTTGAAAGAGCACTAATAAGACTTTGAGCTCTGCCTCTGTCATGTGGGATTTGGCATAGTTTAAAAAACTCTCTTTGAAATCTGTCTTGGTCTTAATACGCTTTTGCTGCACATCTAATTCAACTTGCTTAAAGTAGCTATGCAATTTGGTGTATTTGTTGTCTATCTCTATGGCTTGTGTCTGTTTGGATGTTCTGTTAGGACTTCTTGGATTTCATCTTGGAAAATAGCGATGCTTTGTAAGAATTCTTGTTGTTCTGAAACTTCTTGATTTTGTGGGATTTGCCCTAACTTCTCAGTTACTTCTTGTTCACCTTTAGCAATGCTAATGTCTTGCGTGGGTGCTTGTTGCTCCAAGTCCTCTTGGACTTGCCCTAGCTCTTGATCTTGGACTTCTGTTTGTGGGTCATCTAGTTTATTGTCTTGGATGTGCCGTTGTTGCTTGAGCTCTGTGAGCTCTTGAGCCATTGCTTGGATTGTCTCTTGTTGTTCTTGGACTTTTTGAATTAATACGTGGTGGGCATCTAGTGCCTTATTAGCAACGGCGCCGTAAAC
>NZ_FZMF01000064.1 GCF_900197685.1 Helicobacter baculiformis
ACTCTTGGGGGGCTTCTTGCAAGTGTTGGTACTTGCGCGCGATACGATCCTTTTGTTGTTGCAAATGGGTTACATAATTGTTAATGTCGATGGTTTGCTCTAAAATAGCCTCATTTTGTGCCTCTAGCCCGATCTTACAGGTTTCGCGCTCAATCAAAACACGTTGGTACAGCCACACACTCAAACCCAAACCCCCCACACAGAGACAAAACATGAACCCCATTGCCAGCACGCGCCACTCTAGGTTAAACACGTTTGTTTTCCTCCTTGTCTAGCCCTAATTTCTTGCTAATGGCTTTGAGCCCTAGCTCGCCCACCACTTCAGCGCCCATGTAGCCAATGCCCCCACTAATAGCAGTGGCTAGCCCTAGGGGCAATTGAAAATAATAACCGATGATCTCAAAGCTCACCCAAGTAGTGAGCATGCTTGAACCCACCCCCCAAATGATATAGCGCACGCGATCCCCCCACCCGCTCAAGGTTTCGTTCTTGATGGTGCGCAACACGAACAACCCCCCCACACAAAAGCCCACCACCAACACTAATAAGTAGGGTAGGAGCTTGGAGAGCTCCATGCCTAAAATCAAGCTATCTTGATGATTCATGGCGCTTAAGTTGGTGTTCTAATTTGTTTTCAAGGCTGATTAAGCGGTTAATGAGATTGAGCTCTAACACCTCGTGGTGGTGAAAGCCTGCGATCGCTTCGTTTTTGAGTTGTTAGGACACGAGCACAATATAGCCCAAAGTGCACATCTGAATACTCAGCACGAAGAATAAAAAGAGACAAAAACGCCCCCACTTTTCCACACGCGCCACCGCGGCGTCGCGGCGTTTGATATGCTCGACATCTAAATTCGAATGATCCACGCTCCACCTTCCAAACATGATTATTCATAAGCGCTTTGCGCGCAAAAACAAGGGCATTCTTTCTTAGGCTCAAAGTCGCGATGTCCGTACACGCGCGCCTGTGGGTAGGCTTGGCGCAAGCGTGTGAGTAAATCCTCTAGGGCGCGCTTTTGGGCGGGGGTGCGGGTGTCTTTGGGCTTGTTCTGCAAATCTAGCCCCCCGATGTAGCAAATCCCGATACTGTGCGCATTGTGCCCCTTGCAGTGCGCGCCCACCTCTGCTAAGTCCCGCCCGCGCTCGATGCACCCCTCAAGGGTGATGACATAGTGATAGCCGATCTGTTTAAAACCGCGCTCCTTGTGCCACCGATCAATATCTGCTGCGCGGAAGTCCTTCCCCTCTTTGGTCGCGCTGCAGTGGATGATGATTTGCTGGATGTCTCGCATACTACTCCTTGAATAATCTTAGGGAAAATTGCACGGGCACAATGGCAAGATGGGCGCGGCACTGGGCACTCTGCACGCTGGTGAGCTCTAACCTGCCATCAGGGAAGGCATTAGGCAGGGCAAAGAGTTCTAAAAGCGGATCGATGGAGCGGGCAAGGGCGCGCGCTCCACATTGGAGATTGTGGCGTTTTCAAGGACTTTACGCGCGTTTTCATAGATCAGCGCGTCCTCATCGCTGAAGGGCATTTTTAAGAGCCGTTTTAAGCGCATGAGGGCAAAGTCATAGAGGGCAAAGCTGGGGACTTCCTTCCCTTGTGCGCATTCTAGGGTTTCTTCATACGCCCATGCTAAGAGCTCATCGGTGATCAGCTCAGGGTTGAGCAAGAGGGCGCGGGCGCGGTTAGACAAATGTTCTAGCAAACCATCGACATTAAC